>CAMATS010000066.1 GCA_945861195.1 Rhodoferax sp. OV413 | reverse complement strand
CCGCGCTGCCTGCTTTTGACGCGTTTCCGATGTCGCAGTGGTCGCGCCTGTCAGCCAAATACCTGCGCGGTGCGCGCGACGACATCCTGGGCTATGGTGATCCGGCCGGTTCGTCCCAACTGCGCCGGGCGCTGGCCTCTCACCTGCGGGTGAACCGTGGTATCACCTGCGACCCGGCCCAGATTTTCATTGTCGGCGGGGCCCAACAGGCTTTCCACCTGATCGGATCAACATTGCTCAACCCCGGTGAAAACGTGTGGTTCGAGAACCCCGGCGCGATTGGTGCGCGCAACAGCCTGATTGCTTGCGGCGCCAATTTGGTACCGGTGCCAGTGGACACCGAGGGCCTGCAGGTGGAGACAGCGCTGCGACTGAGCCCGCGATTCAGGCTGGCCTTTGTCACCCCCTCGCACCAGCAGCCGATGGGCTGTGTGATGAGCCTGGCGCGCCGCTTCGCCCTGCTGCATGCGGCGCAGCAGTGTGGCGCCTGGGTCATCGAGGATGACTACGACGGCGAATTTTTTTTTGGCGGCCGACCACCACCCACCCTCAAGAGCGTGGACACCCACGGCCAGGTGATCTATGTCGGCACCTTCAGCAAATCTCTTTTCCCAGCGCTGCGCTTGGGCTATTTGTTGGTTCCGCCAGCCCTGGTAGACACCTTTGGCACCATGATGAGCAATTTTTTGGCGGGTGTGCCATCCCACACCCAGTCTATCGTGGCAGAGTTCATTGATGAAGGGCACTTCGCCTCCCATGTCCGCCGCATGCGGCAGCTTTACCGGGAGCGTCATGATGCCCTGCTGGCAGCCGCGGGACAGCGCCTGGGCGGGCTGCTGCAAGTCTTGCCCGCCCACAGCGGTCTGCACACGGTAGCCCTGTTGCCTGCAACAGTCTCGGACATGGCGGTATCGCACGATGCTGACTTGCAACAGGTCACAGCCTCCCCGCTGGGCCGATATGCGCTGGCCCCGGTGAGTACGAATGGCCTGGTGCTGGGCTTTGGGGGCGTATCACCCCAACTTATTGCTGTCGGCGTGGAGGTACTGGCGCAAGTGTTGGAGCGGCGACTCGCCCCTGCAGTGGGGCGCAAAGGCAAAGCCTGAGCCCTGTTCTGTGGTTTTTCACCCGCTTTAAAACGGCCCTATGCAGCCTACACTTACCTTAGGCAACACCAACGTCCCGACCATCCTGTTGGCCAAAAAAGACGCTGATTTGGTGCTTGTCGTATCCCGGAGCGCAACCGCATGACCCATGAAGAATTGATGATCCAGTGCAAAACCAAGCCCTACTGGTGGGATGACGCACCCCGCCCTGCCCTGCCCGACCTGGCGCTGCCAACCACGGTTGACGTGCTGGTGGTTGGCGCCGGCTACACCGGCCTGCATGCCGCCTTGCAAACCGCCCGCGGCGGACGCTCTACCTTGGTGGTGGACGCCGAGGAAGCCGGCTGGGGCTGCAGCACCCGCAATGGCGGTCAGATCTCCACCAGCATCAAGCCCGGCTTTGACCAACTGGCCAAACGGCACGGCGAGCAACTGGCATTAGGCATCCTGCGCGAAGGCCAACAGTCGCTGGAATGGGTGTCCGAATTTGTCCGTAGCGAAGGCATTGACTGCGATTTCGCTCAAGTCGGGCGTTTCCATGCAGCACACAACGCCGCCCAATACCAGGCGCTGGCTGACAAACTCAAGCTCCAACCAGCCAAACTGAGCATCAAAGCCCATGTGGTGACCCGCTCAGAGCAGAGGCAGGAGTTGGGCAGCGACGCCTACTGGGGCGGCGTGGTCTACGAGCAGCACTGCTCGGTGCACCCGGCGCGCTACCACCAGGGGCTGTTGGCGAGAGCCCAGGCTGCGGGCGTGCTGGTGGCGCCGCGTTGCCCTGCCACAGCGATTACCAAGCAGGGCCAGCAGTTTCGGGTGAGCACGGCTCGCGGCGATGTGTTGGCGCGAGATGTGGTGATCGCCACCAATGGCTACACCGGCAATCTCACGCCCTGGCTGCAGCGCCGGGTGATACCGATGGGCAGCTACATGAGAGCCACCGAGGCCCTGCCAGAAGGCCTGATGGACCGCCTGATCCCGAAAAACCGTATCGTCAGCGACACCCGAAAAGTGGTGTTTTACTACCGCGCCTCACCGGACCGGCAACGTATCTTGTTTGGCGGCCGGGTCTCGCACCAGGAGACCGACCCGCGGGTCAGCGGGCCCAAGCTGCATGCTGATATGGCGGCCATATTTCCCGAGCTGGCGACGGTGCGCATCAGCCACTCATGGTGCGGCTTTGTGGCTTACACGTTCGATGAATTGATGCACCTGGGCAAGCACGATGGCCTGCACTACGCCATGGGCTACTGCGGCGCTGGTGTTGGTACATCCAGCTACTTTGGCATGCGCATCGGGCAGCAGGTGCTGGGCCTCAAGGAGGGCCAGACTGCACTGGACGGACTGGCCTTTCAAACTCGGCCCCTCTACAGCGGCAACCCCTGGTTTTTAGCCCCCTCTGTGGCCTACTACCGGCTGCGTGACCGGCTGCCGATTTAAGGGAATTTTTTTGCTTGTGCCGCTTAGGACTGGCTGCTGGCCTGGCCTTCAAGCACTGTTACGCGCCACAGCGTACGCGGCCGGCTCAGGTCAACCAACGGGGCTGCATGCAAGAGAAGGCTGTTGTCCCAAACAACCAGGTCCCCATTGTCGTAATCATGGGTGTGCCGGTAGCGGTCCTGGGTTGAATGGGTCGAGAGCTCGCGCAACAGGGCCAGGGCCTGGACGTCGTCCATGCCCTCAATACCAAACGAGCTGCCGCTGACCGCATAGAGCGCCCGGCGGCCGGTGAACGGGTGTTTTTTGACCAGCGGATGGTGCACCCAGCTGACCCGACCAGCCTGCTCGGCAGTGAGCACCGATGCCACGGTGCGCGATTGGTGGTTCAGATCATCGCGGTTGCCGTAATGGTGGCGCACCACCAGGGCGGCGATCTGCTTCTTGCGCAGCGCACTCAGGTCGTCATAGGCTGCCGCCTGGTGGGCAAAGGTGGTGCCATTGCCCCCAGAGGGCATGTCAAGGGCATGCAAAATCGTGCATCGCGCGGGAACGGCAAGGTAGGAATAATCAGTATGGAAGTAGGTTCCGGCGTCTGCCAAGCCGATAGGCCGACCGTCTTTGACGACATTGGAGAGAATCAGCACCCGCGGATCTTGCGGGTGATGAAAAGTGTCGATCACATGGGGCGAGGGCTCGCCCCAATACTGGGCAAAGCGCACCAGCTCGGAGGGCGAGAGCGACTGCTTCTTGAGCACAATAAAACCGTGCTGGTGCAGAGCATCGCTGAGCCACAACTGCTGCTGGGCGCTCAGGGGTTTGGACGCATCAAGCCCGTCTATGCAGGCTCCCACAACATGACTCAAGCGGGTGGCAGTAAGCATGGCGTCAACTGATTATTTCGGGCGAAAAATACGCGGCATAAAGAGCGCGATTTCGAGAAAGACAATCACGGCAAGCAACACGATCAACATCGGAATCACCATGATCATGGTGTCCTTGAGCGCAAATCGCAACGGCACCTTGGCCACAGCACAACAGATCATCAAGCACATGCCATAGGGCGGCGTGACCAGGCCAAAGGCCAAGGACAAGATACCCACAATGGCGAAATGAACCGGGTGCATGCCAACCGACTGCGCCAGGGGTTGTAAGGTGGTGCCCACAATGATGATGGCCGGAATAGCGTCCAAAAAGCAGCCCACCACAAGAAAGGCTACGGCAATAAAAACACCCACGCCGATCGGACCCATGCCCCAGGTCTGAACATTGACCAGCAGCATCTTGGGTATTTGGTAGTAAGCCAGTAACCAGCCAAACACTGACGCAGTTCCCACGCAAAACAAGGCCACGGCAGAAAGCTTGCCAGAATCGAGCACCGCGGCAAAAAACTGCTTGACGCCCATTTCGCGGTAAAACAGCAGCGACAAGACGGCTGCGTAGAGCACGGCTGCGGCAGCAGACTCTGTGGCGGTGAACCAGCCCAGCAAAATGCCGCCCACAATAATCACCGGCGTCATGAGCGCCGGTATAGCTACCGCGGCGGCCAGGTAAAACTCCTTGAATGAGGCACGCGGGTAAACCGGGTAATTGCGGCGTTTGGCATAGGTGTGCACGGTGGCCATTTGAGCGATTCCGAGCAACAGGCCGGGGACAATGCCGGCCAGGTACATGGCGCCTATGGATGTGGAGATCACACCACCCCACACGACCATCAAAATCGACGGCGGAATGATCACCGCCAGCACTGCCGACACCGCGGTTATGGCAATCGAGAAGGACAGGTCATAGCCCTCTTTGACTTGCGCCTCTATGAAAAGTTTGCCCTGGCTGGCCGCATCAGCTGTGGCCGAACCAGAGATGCCGGCAAAAAATACCGACAGCAGGACATTAATCTGGGCCAAGCCACCAGGAAAATGCCCCACCAGCGTGCGCGACAAGCGCATCAAGCGCTCTGTGATGCCTCCTGCGTTCATCAGATTGGCGGTCAGTAAAAAGAAGGGGACAGCCAGCAGGATGAAGGAGTTGTAGGTCTTGAACATTTCATTGAACATGACCATGGGCGACAAGCGGGGCTCGAGCACCAGCACCGGCAAAGCGGCCAAGCCCAGGGCGAAAGCCACCGGCACCCGAATAGCCAAGAGGACAAAAAAACAGGAAAACAGCACCAGGGCCGCCATGCCCGGTGAAAAAAATGCGGTGCTCAAAGCACAGACCCCGGTTGCGAACTTTCAGCACCCTGCAAGCCGCTGACCATTTGATGGAGCAGGTAGATGATCCACATGAAGCCGGCGATGGGCCAGGCTATGAAGATCAACCACATCGGCATGTCAGCCAGCTCGGAAGTCTGGTTCCAGCCAAACTGGGTGAATTCGATACCCCAGTAAAAAATAACCCCCGAGAAAACCAGCATGAAAAACTGGGCCAGAAAAAGCACGATACGGCTGGCCTTGGGCGTGAGTTCTGGCAAAAAATCCACATCAAAGTGCATTCGCTCACGAACGCCTATGGTGGCGCCAATCATGATGAGCCAGACAAAGAAGAAACGGCTCATCTCCTCGGTCCACATGTAGCGTGGAATGATGTCGGTGTAGCGAGAAAATATTTGCAAACTGACCGGCACCAAAAGCAGCAGAATTGCAAAGATCAACAAGGCAGCCATCAATTCGTCCAGCTTGGCGAGCAATTGTTTCATTTTTGGCAATCATCAGCGCGGACTGCCTGTCGGCTGCCCGCGCCCTAAACAAACATTACTTGATGGCGTTGATCTTTGCGAAAATCGCCTCTGCCCCAACTTCTTTGGCGTAAGCCATCATGACCGGATCAACTAGCTTTTGCATTTGTACCCGCTCGGTGAAGGGAATTTGCTTGAGTTTGCCCTCTTTGGCGTACTTGTCGAGTTTGTCCTGATCTTCAGAAGACTCGATTTGACGACCATAGGCGCCTGCCTCTTTGCCCGCTTTGATGATGGCAGCCTGCAAATCGGCCGGCAATTTCTTCAGGGTTTTGACCGAGAAGCACAGCGGACGGATGGTGATGGCATGGCGAGTCATCAAGATGCTGGGCGCGACCTCGTAGAACTTCATCGCCTCGACCCCTGCAGCCTCGTTTTCGCCGGCCTGTATCACACCATTTTGGATGGCGTTATAAACCTCGTTGTAAGCGATGACGGTGGGTGTCATGCCAACCGCGGCAAAAGTGCGGCTCCAGATGGGCGCGCCCTGCACCCGAACCTTGAGGTTTTTCAACTCGGTGAGGTTGGTGGCTGATTTGTTGGCGAATATATTGCGTACACCACCGCCGGCATAGCCGATGAGCATGACCTCGGCTTTTTGCTCTACCTCATCGGCAATCGGCTTGAGCAGATCTTGATCGAGCACTTTGTTCCAGTGATTCAGGTCGCTGAACAGAAAAGGCGCGTCTATGAACGGCGCAGCCTTGGAAAAAGTCGACATATGGGCTGGGGAAACAATGGCGTAATCAACCGCCTTGCCCTGGTTCATGTAGGCGAAATAGTCTTTCTCCAGCCCAAGCTCGCTGTTTTTGTGCAGCACAAAGTTGACCGGCTTGCCGTAGTATTTTTTGACCAGCTCTTCAAACCGGACCATGGACTTGGTGAAGGCATGGTCATCACCAAACTGGGATGCGCCGTGCAGGGTGATGGCCTGCTGCGCTTGGGCGCCAACTGCCAGCATGGCCGCGAGCAGCGCGCCGATCAAGGGCTTGAAAATTTTCATTGGTGTCTCCTGGGTGGTTGAGTCGAACGAGTTGAACAGAGCACATTGGCTTGAATTGACTCAGCCATGTATCCTAATGTCAAAGCCAAGCCGGGGCCATGAGGGTTAACCATAGGACTCTCAAGCCTGTGCAGCAGGGCTGCTCATGCACAATCTGCCGAGCGCGCGCCAAACCGGCTATCACCAAGCCAAGCACACCACCACTGAAAGACAGCGTATGAAACACATCGGATTTGTAGGAGCCTCGGGTTTGATGGGCCATGGCATTGTCAAAAATTTGCTCGCCAAGGGCTTTGAGGTGTCCCTGACCATCCATACTCGGCGCGAGCCATTGCAGGACCTGCTGGCTGCCGGGGCCCGGGTCGTCGATACATTCGCCGAGCTCAGCGACTGCGACGCGGTCATGCTGTGCGTCACTGGCTCACCCCAGGTCGAGGCCGTCGTGCAGGGCCCCCATGGCCTGCTGAGCCGGGCGCGCCAGGGCCTGATCATCATCGACACCTCAACCAGCGAACCTGACTCAACGCGCCGTTTGGCGGGGCTGTGCGCGGCACAGGGCATGCTGTTTGTTGACGCACCGCTCGCCCGCACGCCAGTAGAGGCCGAGGCTGGCCGGCTCAACACCATGGTGGGTGCCGATGCAGCGGTGTTTGCAAGCATTGAGCCGGTGTTGAAGGCTTATTGCGAAAATATTTTCCATGTGGGTGAAACCGGCGCCGGGCATGTGGTCAAACTGCTCAACAACTTCTTGGGGCAAGCCATCACCACCGCCAGTGCGGAGGCCTTTGCAGTCGGCACCAAAGCAGGCATTGATGTCCATCAGTTGGTGCGCGTGATCTCAGCCGGAGCCGTCAATTCCGGGATGTTTCAGGCCATGGCCAAGACCCTGGACGGGGACTACACCGGCCTGAGGTTTGAGTTGAACAATGCCGCCAAAGATTTGCGCTACTACGTCCACCTGGCAGAAAACGCAAAAGTTCCCTCGCAGGTGGGTAGCAGCGTGCACCAAAGTCTGATGACGGCCTGCGCACTGGGCTTTGGCCAAGAGTGGGTGCCCGCGCTGGTCAAGGCGCAGGCCAAGCTCAACCAGGTCAAGATCGGTAAGGCCAGCTGACTGGGTGCATGCACCGAGCAGGCTGCGAATCAAAGGGTCTGGTTTGGCTAGGCTGACATGAAGCGACCCAACATCGTCTATATCGTCGCCGACGATCTGGGCTATGCCGACCTCGGATGTTACGGCGGGCGGGCTGCCAAATTCGGAGCCGTATCCCCTGTGCTTGACGCCATCGCAGCCGATGGCATCAAGTTCACTCAGGGTTATGCCAACTCGCCGGTCTGCTCGCCGACACGCTTTGCGCTGATGACCGGGCGCTACCAGTACCGCTTGCGCGGCGCTGCAGAAGAACCCATCAACAGCAAAAGCAGGGGCAGTTCCACCCTGGGCCTGCCCCCAGCGCACCCCACCCTGCCTTCGCTGCTGCGAAACGCCGGCTACCAAACAGCTCTGATCGGCAAGTGGCACCTGGGCTATCCGCCCTATTTCGGCCCCCTGATGAGCGGCTACGAGGAATTTTTTGGGCCCATGTCGGGCGGTGTCGACTACTTCACCCACTGCAATTCGACGGGGCAACACGATCTCTACCTAGCCGACTTGGAGCACCATGCCCAGGGCTATCTGACCGACCTGATCTCCAGCCATGCGGTGGACTACATTGCCCGCAAGGCAGCATTGGCGCGGCTGGGGCAGCCCCTGCTGCTGAGTTTGCATTACACCGCCCCACACTGGCCTTGGGAGACCCGCGAAGACCAAGCCCTGGCAGCCACGCTTGGCAAGCAAATAGTCCACCTGCACGGCGGGAATATTCACACCTACCAGCGCATGATCCACCACATGGACGAAGGCATCGGCCAGGTGATGCAGGCGCTGCGCGATCATGGCCTGGCGGACAACACTTTGCTGGTGTTTACCAGCGACAACGGGGGCGAACGGTTTTCTGACAACTGGCCCCTGGTGGGCGGCAAGATGGATTTGACCGAGGGTGGTATCCGGGTCCCCTGGATCGCCCACTGGCCCGGGCAGATCAGGGCTGCTCAGGTCAGCCAGCAACACTGCATGACGATGGACTGGACAAGCACTCTGCTTGACGCTGCAGGCGTGGCGTCCCATCCGGATTACCCGCTGGATGGTGTGTCGCTGCTGCCAGTGCTCCTGCAGCCCGGGTTCGAGTTCGCACGCCCCCTGCACTGGCGCATGAAACACCGACAACAGCGCGCCCTGCGCGATGGCGCCTGGAAATACCTGCGCGTGGACGACCATGACTACCTGTTTGACCTGTCGGCAGATGAACGCGAGCGGGCCAATCGAGCCGGCGACCAACCCACGCGCCTGGCCACCATGCGGGCTCAGTGGGAGGCTTGGAATGCAGCCCTGCCGCCGGTACCCGACGAGGCCACTGTGAGCCTGGTGTACTCGGCGAAGGACATGCCCTAGTGCCCTGCCGGGCTCATGGAGCAGGCATTGTCCGGCGCATCGCTTGGCTTGCATTGCGACCAAACCGCCTTGCTATTTCTCTTGCCATTTGCCTTGCCACACACCTTGCCACACACCTGCCGTGCGAATGAACAATCTCGGTTAAAGTGACTGGCCCGCTAATCAGGAGACAAACACCATGCAACTCAAGCCCGCCCTGCGCAGCTTTGCCGCCGCCTGCCTCGTCGCTCTGGCGCTGCCACTGCTGGCACAAAACCAACCGATCAAAATCCTGCTGGGCTTTCCAGCCGGCGGCTCGGTG
>CAMATS010000065.1 GCA_945861195.1 Rhodoferax sp. OV413 | reverse complement strand
AGCTGCACACCGGGCAGGAGAACTTGGCGTTGAACATGTGCTCAACGGGGCCCTGAGCTCCGTCGTTGTTGGCTTGGGTGCCGTCGGTTTCGACAGCAAACGCGCGCCCGCCGCCGACTCGCAGCGCTGCTTCAAAACTCTCGGCCAGGCGTTGCTTCAGGTCGGGGCGCACCTTGATGCGGTCAATCACCACGTCCAGATCGTGTTTTTCGGTTTTCTTCAGCGCCGGCAGCTCGTCGAATTCAAAAGCCTGGCCGTTGACCCGAAAGCGCACATAGCCCTGCGCCTGCAGGCTGGCGATCAGATCCTGAAACTCGCCTTTTTTGCCCCTCGCCAAGGGCGCCAGAATCATCAGTCGCGTGTCTAGCGGTAGCGCCAGCACGGCGTCCACCATCTGGCTCACGGTTTGTGCTTGGAGCGGCAGCTTGTGATCCGGGCAGAACGGCGTGCCGGCGCGGGCATACAGCAGGCGCAGGTAGTCATGGATCTCGGTCACGGTGCCCACGGTGGAGCGCGGGTTGTGCGAGGTGGCTTTTTGTTCGATGGAGATCGCCGGACTCAGGCCCTCGATCACATCTACGTCGGGCTTGTCCATCAGCTGCAAAAACTGCCGGGCGTAGGTGGACAGGCTCTCCACGTAGCGGCGCTGCCCTTCGGCGTACAAAGTGTCAAAGGCCAGGCTGGACTTGCCCGAACCGCTCAAGCCGGTGATCACCACCAGCTGGTTGCGCGGGATGTCCAGGTCGATGTTCTTGAGGTTGTGGGTGCGCGCACCCCGGATGCTGATCTGGCGGGCGTTCAGGGGCTGGGGCAGGCGGGGATGATCAGTGTCAGGTTGGGGCATGGGTTTGGGTGGCGCGGGCAACCCTGCATCATAGGTGCAAGGCGCTAGGCGCTAGGCCAGTAAACCGGCTCGGCCACGGGAACGTTCGCAATGGCGGGATAGAAAAGCCTTGAAGAAACCCCGTAAATCAAAATTGACAAAGCGCTGAGCGAATTTCAGAATCGTTAAGCACTTTTATGGAGCATTGTCATGAACCAAACCTCAAAACTTTATTTTCCCTGTGTCGGTTTAACCGCGGCCCTGCTGCTTGGGCTGGCGGGTTGCGGTGGGGGTTCGTCCGGCAGTCCCAGCACCTCAACCGCTATTGACGGTGCGGGTGTGTTCCCGGCCGGGCTGGCGGTGGCGTCACCAGTTGGCATGGAAGCGGGCAGTGTCACGCTGGCCCAAGCTTCCCCGGCAGTGCGACTCCAGGCGCTTGCGCTAGCACTGTTCCAGGGAGACCTGGCCACAGCCAAGCAGCTTGCCAGCCGCTTGATTCCTGTTGGCGACGCTCAGGCGGCAGCCAGCCGATCACCGCGTTACATGAAATCGGCTAATGCGGTCAACGCTTTGCTGACCGGGGCTAGCACGCCGCGTACCGGCGTGGGCTTCAATGCGGATAAGTTCCTCAAGACCCCGATCAACGCAGGCTGTTATGGGCCAACGGTGCTGTATCAGGGGCACCCGGACTGGGTGGCTGGGGTTCCGGCGAAGGACGGAACACTGCCCAGTGGCGATGTAGGCATCTGGACTGCAGTTGACACCGCGACCGACTGGGTCTGTGCTGCCGCACAGCTCGACGCCCGCATGGACGGTGTGGCTTTGCGCAGCAACACCAGCTTGATGACGCTGGCCAGCCTGATCAACGTGGCCAACACCGCTGGCAAGAGCCTGCCGGCGGTGGGGGCTACCGTTGACCTGAAGACCGAGATGAACGTGGCCTTCAGTCCGGACGTCACCTTCACCGCAGCCACGATCTCGCAACCAGTCGCGGGTTCTTACAGTTATTCGGTCGCCTTCAGCTTCACCCACGGCTCTGGCACTCGCAATGCAGAAATACGTTTGAGCCACGCGCCTGGCGCCAGCAAAAGTGAGTACAGCGGCCTGCTCACCTACGCCGTGACCCGGGGCGGATCTGACCTGCAAAATTGCAACGGAAAAGCCCTTGGCACGGTCGACGTCGGGACCCTGAAATACACACGCACCGCCAAGACGGCGATGACCTTGGTGCACCGGGAGGGTAACTACTGCGGCGTTGGCACCGCCACCCCTCTGGCCACCAGTTATGCCACTTTTTCCAGCGATGGGCAGTTGGACCCGGCAGGCAAATGGATCGTCTCCAAGGGTTGGGCCAACAACTTCAACCGCTTTGGCGCGGTCTATGATCCCACCACGCTCAAGGGCGATTACACCTTCGGCTGGCAGGCGGGTTATGAGGACAGCAACTCTCGGGTGTTCAATATCGGTCTGAATTACAACGCGACGACTGAGGCGCGCGATGGCGAAGCCTACTTCGGCTACGGCGACGATATTGCCAGCAGCACTGGCACCATCAAGGGATTCATTTGCAATTGGGCCGGTCCTAGCAGCAGTCATACCCTGAAAGACTTCTTTCAGCGTCAGAACATCAGCTTCAATGACGCCACTGGCAAATGGCGGCCGTCTCTTGAGGCGGCAAGTTCCTCCAATATCACCTATGCGCCCACCAATGCTTGCACCTCGGCAGGAGGCGCTTTTTACTATGACAAAAATGCTGGCAGCGTCACGCCGGCTTCATTAGTCGATGAACTGGCGGTCACCCCGAACCCATCGGTGGTTGTCGATTTGGCCGATCGCGTCTTTGGTCCGACCACCTACGCCACCATTCCCCTGGCTATTGCCGGGCGCGGCGTGATCGTGCCCGGCTACTGAGCCCGGCTAACCCCCAGCAACCAAGCTTGGAACAGCGCCACCACGGCGCTGTGGGCGGCGTCTTGCACACTGCGTTCGCGCGGCTCCACAAACCAGTAGCCTTGCGGGCCGATGAGCTCGTGCTCGTCGAGCCGGCGCAGGCGGTGTTCGTGCAGGTCGCGCTCCACCATCGGCGCGTCGACCACTGCCACGCCGGCTCCCGACACGGCGGCGTTGATGGCCTGGTCCATGGTGGAGAACGCGATGCCGGGGCGGGCATCCACCTGGCGCATCCCTTTGGAAGCCAGCCAGTTTTCCCAAACTGGCAAGCGCTTGGCGCCGGCCAAAATGTGCAGCAAGGTGGTTTTGTTCAGGCTCGGGGCGCGGCCATCTGACCACAATTCGGGGCTGGCCACCGCAATGTGCTGCTCTTGGCGCAACAGCCAGCAGTCACAGGAGGCCCAGGGCTCGGCCAGGTACATCACCAAACAATCATATTGCCGGGCCTCACGCAGGCTGGCCACGGCGTTGGTGGTGATCGACAGGTCGATGTCGGGGTGGCGGCTGTGAAAGCCGCGCAGGCGTGGCGCCAGCCAACGCGAGGCAAAGGTCTCCGGCACGTTGACCGAAATGCGCTGGCGCGCGCCCAGGTTCTGAATTTGCGTCACCGCACTGGTGAGGTTGCCAAAGGCCTGCTCGATGCTTTTGGCCAGCACACTGCCAGCCGGCGTCAGAATCAGGCCCTGTGGGTGACGAATGAAGACCGGCTTGCCCAGCCATTCTTCCAACTGCTTGATTTGGCGGCTGATCGCGCCCTGCGTCACATGCAGCAGCTCGCCAGCTTTGGTGAAGCTGGTGGTACGGGCAGCCGCCTCGAAGGCGCGCAGTGCGTTGAGTGGTGGCAGAAGTTTCACAGCGCTTGAATTCAGGTTTTAGCCCGGCAGGGTAGAGAGATGCGGATGGCCGACAATCCGCTGCTCAAAAAGAACATGGCTGTGACCGGCGTGACCCCCCATTCTCCCGCAAGCACTTACCGCATGACTGCGCTGGAGCGGCGTACCAGCCTGTCATTGGCCGCCATCTACGGCCTGCGCATGCTGGGTCTGTTTTTGGTGCTGCCGGTGTTTGCGCTGGAAGCCGCCAAATACCCTGGCGGCGATGACCCGGCCCTGGTGGGGCTGGCCATGGGCATTTATGGCCTCAGCCAAGGCCTGTTGCAAATCCCTTTTGGCATGGCTTCGGACCGGCTGGGGCGCAAGCGGGTGATCGTGGCTGGGCTGATGCTGATGGCCGTGGGCAGCTTTGCTGCCGCCCTGGCCGACAGCCTGATGGGGCTGACCATCGGGCGGGCCCTGCAAGGCGGTGGCGCGGTGTCGGCGGCGGTGTCTGCTTTGTTGGCCGACCAGACCCGTGACGAGGTCCGCACCAAGGCGCTGGCGCTGGTGGGGGGCAGCATTGCCCTGACCTTTGCTGTCTCGCTGATTCTTGGGCCGCTGCTGGCCGCCCGCTTTGGCCTGGCCGGGCTGTTTGGCCTGACTGGCTTGCTGGCATTGGCCGGTGCGGCGGTGGTGATCTGGCTGGTGCCGCCCGAGCCGCCGCTGAGCAGCTCGGCCATGCTGCGGGGCAGCCTGGCCCAGGTGCTGCGCGACCCTGCCATGCTGCGTCTGGATGCGGGTGTGTTTGTGCTGTACGCAGTGCAAATAGCGATGTGGGTGGCAGTCCCGGCGCTGCTGGTGCAGGCCGGGCTTGGCACAGAGCAGCATTGGTGGGTGTACCTGCCCGCTGTTTCGGGCTCTTTTGTGGTCATGGGCATAACCCTCTTTCCGCTCGAGCGCCGGGGTTATTTGCGCAGTGTTTTTTTGCTCGCTATTGGGCTCATGGCGCTGGTGCAACTGGGCTTTATGGCCGTGGCCAGCGCGCCGACACTGGGGGCTTTGGCGGCCTTGCTGCTGGCTTATTTCTGCGGCTTCAATGTGCTGGAGGCAGCTCAGCCCAGCTTGGCCACCCGGCTGGCGCCGGCACACGCCCGCGGCGCGGCCCTGGGCGTGTACAACACGCTGCAATCATTTGGATTTTTTGCCGGTGGCCTGGTGGGCGGCATCCTGGTGAAAACCACCGGCACCCAGGGACTTTTTGCGGTTTGTGGCCTGGCCAGCCTGTGCTGGCTGCTCATTGCCTGGCCAATGCGCGCCCCCCCACCCAGGGCGGCACAACAGGCCGCAAAGGCTGGATAATCTTCGAAACTCTGGAGGAAAAAAACCATGGCATCCGTCAACAAAGTCATTCTCGTGGGCAACTGTGGCCGAGACCCGGAAATTCGTTATCTGCCCTCTGGCCAGGCGGTGGCCAATGTCAGCGTCGCCACATCCACACGGCGCAAAGATAAAAACTCCGGCGAGTCGATTGAGGACACCCAGTGGCACCGCGTGACCTTTTACGACCGTCTGGCCGAGATCGCCGGTGAGTACGTCAAAAAGGGCCAGCCGATCTATGTGGAGGGCCGCCTCAAGTACGGCAAGTACACCGACCAGGCCGGTGTTGAGAAAAACACCGTCGACATCATCGCCACTGAAATGCAATTGCTCGGCAAGCGAGAGGGCATGGGCGGCCCCGGTGGGGAAGAAGGTGGCGGTGGAGGCGGTGGTGGCTACTCGCGCCCGGCGCCAGCGTCCCGTCCTGCCCCGCCAGCGCAGCGCCCGGCGCCCGCAGCAGTCGCCTCCAAGCCATCGAGCGGCTTTGACGATATGGATGACGATATTCCGTTCTAGGTCCTAGCGCTCATTCGCTTTGTCGCGATTGAAAATCCAGCCATCGAGCCTGGCCCCAGAGTTCAAGCAGCGCTCCTCAAACTGCGACCATTGCTGACCAGTAACTCGCCAAGGCTTGTGTCCTCCAGTGCGTAAACACCACGGGCGGCCTTCCAGACCAACCCTTTTTCTTGCAAGGCGGCAAGTGCCTGCTGGACATTGGACAGGTCAGGGGCAACATCGCTCTTGGGCGAAATGCTGGACATTGCGCTTTGATACAGCTCCATGGTTTTCCCCTCAAAAGGCGCGTAGTCTGTCCCTGCAGTGGCCAGAACCTGAAAAACTGCTGACTGCAATGGCGTCAGACTGTGAATAACGCGCATCGCTTCTTTGTTGGTGGAGTTGATTTCAAGTTGAACTTCCTCGTAAAACCGACTTTCTATGTCATTCTTTTCGACTCCAAAGGCAAAACGCAATGTGTCCGCTGCGGCGCCCAATATCTCTGGTCGGAATGACGCCTTACTGAACAGCTCAAACACCACCTCAGGCTCGAGGGTCGCACCGAGATCCGCATGAGCGCAGAACCATTTGACGTACTCTCTACCGAGGGATGGGAACCGAACCAAGGGCGCGCCAAAAAAAGCCTGATCCTTGCTATTGCGCAGCATCGCCAGCTTATCCTGGTTGGAGCCAGTGGCCACCACCCGCAGGCCCTTGTGGCGCGTGCTGTTGAGTTCGTCCCGCGCAGCCTTTAGTGAAAACAATGCATGGGTGCCGCCGTCGGTAGTGATGGCGTGCTGAGCCTCGTCAATCACGAGGACGATGGGTGTCTGCACATCGTCAGACAAAGCGCTCAACGCTGCACTGAGCGAAATGCCCTGAGCAAGCCCCAGTTTGTCCAGCGCGAAGGAGGTTCCAGCGATTGAAACTTTTTCAAGTCCTGTTGACTTGGCCAGGCGTTTGATAACGCCGTCGTGCTTTGCCAATTCGGCTCGAATTGCGTTCACGATGGCATCGCCTGGGTCGGTTTGACGGTTCTCCCAAAGATCCACATACAGAACCAAAGCCCCTTTGGCTTCCAACTGCGGTCGCAGGTCTTCGCGCAAGAACGTGGACTTGCCCGTGCGCCTGGGTGCAGCCAGAAACAACCCCGAACTCGATGCCGACGTTGGGGAAGTGAAAAGGATCTTGTCCGCAACCTCGTTGGCAAGATCAGTGCGTTTGAAGAGCTTAGTCATGGGTGGTCGCAGCTGAATTATTGTGATTTATAGCAAATTATAGTTTTGTATAGAATTTATGCAGTATGTAAAGAAAAGCAAAGAAAAGAAAAGCCGCCAAAGGCCTTGAGCATCCGAAGATGAACTGGGTTGTTGGCGCCGACGTCAAATTGACCTAACTGGATCACCGGCTTGACAAAATAGTTGAAACAGCTATTATGGCTGTAACACTTAATAAATGAAGCCGTAAATATGCTCACTATGACATCTCTTGCTGCCCAAAACCAATTTGGCACGCTCATTGACGCATCCCAGCGACAGCCAATCACGGTCACCCGACGAGGCCGCCCCGTGGCGGTCGTCCAATCGTACGAGGACTACAAGGCATCCACCCAGACCATTCCGTTACATGTCGCCGCGCTGATTAGTGAGAACTACCCGCTTCTTGGGCAAGATGCGGGGGAGGCGATGCGCTTGCACCTCGGGAAAATGAGCAATCAAGCGGCCGAAGAAGGCTTGACCGAAGACGGTGTCATGCGCATGCTCAATGAAGATTGAGCCCGCATTCATCGTTATAGACACCAACGTCTTAATTAGCGCGGGCTTGCTCCCACAATCAAAGACCGCTCAAGCCCTGGCGCTAGCCATCGAGCATTTCGTGATTGCCCAGAATCAGGATACTTGGCATGAACTGGAAACACGCATAGCCAGGCCCAAATTTGATCGCTACTTCGGTGAATCAGGCCGTTTACGACATCTGGTTCAGATAGCACAATCAATCCAGCGCTTTGAAATATCCTCTGCAGTGTCGGTCAGTCGAGACAAAACCGACGATAAGTTCATTGAACTTGCCATCGATTCAGGTGCATCCATCCTCATTTCAGGCGACCCAGATTTGAAGGACGTGAAAGCCTACAAGGGAGTCGAAATACTCTCGCCCGCTCAATTTTTTGAGCGCTTCAATCCTTGATCAGCAAACCAAAGCCAAGGCCAATTCCGTGGCATTGAGGCCTAACTGTTGGCGCCGACGCCAAATTGACCAGTGGGCTCTGTTTTCGGTCGGCGCCAACACATCTATCACCCCGACTGCCTGCACAAGCCGCCTTTCACGCATGAATTCATCGCCCGATTTCGCGCGGCGCAGTTGGCGCGCAACCGGCGCATCAGGGCGGCCACCGATGCGCTTGGTGCGTTGGTCAAGCGAGGACTGCTCAAGTCCGATACGCCGCAAGGCAAAGTGCGCTTCGGTTTGCCGCAGCATGCGCTTCGCTTTTTGTTTCCAAGCTTGTGGCCTGAGGCAGAGGCGGACGCAACGAGCGTCAAATGACCCAAGAGGCAAGCCCCAGCTCCACGGCTGTGGTTAAGCAGCCAGGCCGTTGCCGCTGATCACCCCACCCCCTAAGCACAACTCGCCGTCATACAGCACGGCGGACTGCCCGGGTGTCACCGCCCACTGCGCGGCGCTGAAATCCAGCGCAAAGCTGCTGATGCTGGGCGTAAGAAGGGTGCAGGGCGCATCTGCCTGCCGGTAGCGGGTCTTGGCCGCCAAGGGGCCTGTATCTGGCGCATGCCCGCTGATCCAGCTGGCGTCTTGCGCCTGCAACTGGCTCGACTGCAGCCAGGGGTGTTCATGGCCCTGTACCACCCACAGCGTGTTGTTGGCCATGTCCTTGCGCGCTACAAACCAGGGCGCGTGTTCGCCGCCGCCGCGTTGCGCCCCTTTGGCTTTGAGCCCGCCGATGCCCAAGCCCTGGCGCTGGCCCAGGGTGTAGAAGCTCAGGCCCACGTGCTGGCCCACGGTGCGCCCGCGCTCGTCCTTGATGGCGCCGGGCTCTTTGGCGATGTAGCGGTTCAAAAAATCACGAAACGGGCGCTCGCCAATGAAGCAGATGCCGGTGGAATCTTTTTTGCGGGCGTTGGGCAGCCCGATTTCGCCGGCCAAACGACGCACCTCGGTTTTGAGCAGTTCCCCAACCGGAAACAGGGTTTTGGCCAGCTGCGCCTGATTCAGGCGGTGCAAAAAATAGCTTTGGTCTTTGGCCGGGTCCAGTCCCTTGAGCAGCTCAAAGCGGGCGGTGGCGTCGTTGTGCCGAACGCGAGCGTAATGGCCGGTGGCAATGTGGTCGGCCCCCAGGCGCAGCGCATGGTCCAAAAAAGACTTGAACTTGATCTCGGCATTGCACAGAATGTCGGGGTTGGGCGTGCGTCCGGCCTGGTATTCGCGCAAAAATTCGGCAAACACCCGGTCTTTGTATTCAGCGGCGAAATTAACATGCTCAATCTCGATACCCAGCACATCCGCCACTGCTGCGGCGTCCACAAAATCAATATTGGAGGCGCAGTAGGCGCTGTCGTCGTCGTCTTCCCAGTTCTTCATGAAGATGCCAAGCACCTCATGGCCCTGTTGCTTGAGCAGCCAGGCAGTAACCGCAGAGTCCACGCCACCACTCAGGCCGACCACCACACGCTGCCGCGGCATTTG
>CAMATS010000064.1 GCA_945861195.1 Rhodoferax sp. OV413 | reverse complement strand
GTGATAGCCGCCGCAATGCCGGCCGGCACGCCGTAGCCCATGGCGCCATTCGTTGGGGCCAGCTGGGTTTTGTAGCCCTTGGCGAGACCGTGGTGACGGTAAAAACGGTGCATCCAGCTGGCAAAGTTACCGGCGCCGTTGGTCAGGACTGCATCAGCGGGCAAATGTTTTTGCAAGCAGGCCACCACTGCGGGCATGTCGATCTCTCCCGGCAGGGCTTGCGGCACCAAATTGGCCAGGTAGTCGGCGTGACAGCCCTCGCTCCATGCCGTCCAAGGCAGCGTAGCCGGTGCGCTCAGCACTTCGAGCGATCGGGCTGCCGCGCTCATGCTGGCGTTAATGGCCAGATCGGCATGGTAAACACGGTGCAGTTCTTCGGCGCTGGCATGGATATGCACCAGCGTCTGGCGCGGTCGTGGCACCTCGAACAGGGTGTAGCCGCCACTGGTCATCTCGCCCAGGCGCGGCCCGATGGCGATGACCAGATCGCTGCTGCGAATTCGCTCGGCAAGCCGCGGGTTGATGCCAATGCCGACGTCGCCCGCATACAGCGGGTGGTGGTTGTCAAAGGTGTCCTGAAAGCGAAAGGCGTTGCCCACCGGCAGGCACCAGTTGTCGGCAAAGCGCTGCAGGGCCTGGGCGGCCTGCACAGTCCAGCCACTACCCCCGGCGATCACGATAGGTCGCTGCGCTTGCAAGAGCAGTTCGCGCAGCCGGCGCAGTGCTCCCGGGTCGCTCCAGGCGTCCACCGGCGCCAAGCGCGGCAGCGGCTGTGCATTCCGGCCAGTCACCGGGTGCGCCGTCACGGGCTGGGTCAGCATGTCTTCGGGCAGCACCAACACCACCGGCCCGGGGCGGCCGTTCATGGCAGTGGCAAAGGCCCGCGCCACGTATTCGGGAATGCGCTGCGCATCGTCGATGCGCTCCACCCGTTTGGCCATTCCCTTGGTGCTGGGGCCAAAAAAACTGGAATAGTCGACTTCCTGAAACGCCTCGCGGTCGCGCGTGTCGCTCGCCACATCGCCGACAAACAGCACCATGGGGCTCGAGTCCTGAAAGGCGGTGTGCACGCCAATGGACGCATTGGTTGCGCCAGGGCCCCGGGTAACAAAGCACACACCGGGCCGGCCGGTGAGTTTGCCGTGCGCCTCGGCCATAAAGGCGGCGCCCCCCTCCTGGCGGTTGATGATGAACTGGATTTGGTCGGCGTAGCGATGAAAGCCGTCAAGCACTGCCAGATAACTCTCGCCAGGCACGCCAAACACCTGCTTGACACCTTGCGCGATCAGGCACTCAACCAACAGGTGGCCGGCAATTCGCTGGGTCATGGCTTTGCGGCTCCGGCCAGGGTTCGCTTGCCAACTCCTAGCGCGGCGACCACGCCCAGCATTAGGGTCAGGGCCGCGCCCAGCAATGTGGCGGCATACCAGCCCCGGTCCATCATCAGACCAAACAGCAGCGGCGACAGGGCAAAGCCGACATCAAGCCCGGAGTACACCAGCCCATAGACCCGGCCGGTGGCCTCGCGCGGGGTGGCACGCTTGATCATCATGTCGCGCGAAGGGCCGCCCAGGCCCACGGCAAAACCGGTAGCCGCCAACAGCACCATGCTGCCGGTGCCACCCAACAGGCCGGTGCTGCACAGCACCAGACAAAAAGCCGCTGCCGTCATGGCCAGCGCCACCACCCGGTCGCTGTTAAGGAGGCGGGCCGCCACAAAGCCGCCGACCAGCATGCCAGCAGCACCGCACAGGCTGTAGGCGGTCAGGGTCAGTGTGGCTGCCTCGAAGCTCACCCCGTGCATAGCCTTGAGAATCGACACCGAAAAGCTCTGCACCACGGCCAGGGTCATGGTTGAGAGCAAAAAGAAAGCAAAGCACCACCACACCACCGGCAAGCGCATGAAAGCCAACCGGTCCTCGGGCGCGCCGTCCGCCTGGCGTTGCAACACCCGGGTGCTGAGGCGGTCTCGCTGCAAGTAAAGCAGCCCCAGAATGGCCAGGTAGAGCGCAGCCGCTGCAAGATAAGCGTTGCGCCAGCCATACAGGCTTGAGAGGCTGGCGAAAAACAGGGGCGCTGCAGCCCAACCCAGATTACCGGTCAGGCCATGCACGCTGAAGGCATGGCCCAGGCGCAGGGGCGAGACTCGCTGGTTCATGATGGTGAAATCAACCGGATGAAAGGCGGCGTTGCCCAGGCCAGCCAGCACTGCCACGCCGAGCAGCGCCGCATAGCCATTGGCCAAGGAGGCCAGGGCGCAGGCCAGCACAAAAATCGCCATCGATGCCAGCAACAGGGGGCGCGCGCCCAGTCGGTCCACAGCAAATCCGGCCAGCGCCTGCCCAGCGCCCGAGACGACGAAAAAAACCGTCATGAGCAAACCCAGCTGCGAGTAGCTCAGGCCGAACTCGGTCATGAACACCGGAAACAGCAGGGGCAACAACAGGTGCGAGAAATGCGAGCTGGCATGGGCCAGGCCCACCAGGCCGATGATGGCGGCGTCCTGCTGCAAGGGCACGGGCCCGGCAGCAGGATCGAGGGTGGCGCTGTTCATGGGTCGATGTTAAGCCAAGGGGCCCAGGTGCAGGGGGTCAGGATCATTGCCGTCTCCGATCAGCGGCCCGAGTTTGAAGATGCCGCTTGCGCGCAGGGCGGGCTCGCCATCAGAGCTGACAAGGCCCTGGCCGAACAGCAGGTTTCGGCTGGTCCTCAAAACGCTGCCCTCGCCCTGCACCCAGGCGCCCAGCCGGGCCGGGCTGAGGTAATCGATCTGAAGGCTGATGGTCGGCAAAAATCGCCGCTGGCTGCTGCCTTGGTACATATTGACCACGGGTATCAGCATGTCGGCAAAGGTGGCGAGCATGCCGCCATGGCAAATATTCATCGGGTTGCAATGCCGTGCCTCCACCCGAAAGCCCAGCCGCACACGCTGGCCGTCCCAGCAGGCATACAGGGGGCCGTTATGGGCCATGAAGCCGCCGCCGAGTTGGACGCGCCGAAAACCGGCGGGCACAGCCCCTGCGGATGCCAGCCCGGCAGCATCGCTCAAAGGGTTGGGGGTTGGTTCATTCATCGACAAAGTTGGGTTGTCCAGTAGTTAAGTAGGCCCTGGGCTGGGTGTGGCGAAGCAGCTGCGGCCCAGAGCAGGTTCGGGATCAGGTCGGGAATCAGGCCCGGAATCAGGTCCGGAATCAGGCCCAAAGCACCGCCATGGTGCCTGCGAATTGATCTGCCAGGCGCTGCTGCAGGCCGGGCACGCCCTCCAGGTCTAGCACCGCAGCGCCATCGACCCGCAGTTGCCCAGCCGCATGAACCTGCAAAAACCGTGCTTGCGGGCCGGAAAATACCTGAGCATCGAGCGCATGGGCCAAGGGCACCCCCAGCAGCGCGGGTGCTCGGGTATCGAGCACCACAAAATCAGCACGGTAGCCGGTTGCAATAGCCCCCAGCCGCAGCCCGCTGGCCGCCTGCCCACCTGCTGCTGCTGCTTCAAACAGCGCCGCTGCCGAACTGCCGCCCGCAGCAGCTGCAACATTGCGCCGTCGCAGTGCCAGGCGCTGAGCGTACTCGAGCAGGCACAGTTCCTGAGGCCAGTTGCGTGTGACATGGCTGTCAGAGCCAATCGACCACCGGCCCTTGGCCGCGCCAAAGCCTGTGTAGTCAAACACGCCGTCACCCAAATTGGCCTCGGTGCTGGGGCAAATCACAATGGCTGCGCCGCGCTTCGCCACGGCCTGCAACTCGGCCGGGCTGGCATGGGTGGCATGGACCAGGTTCCAGCGCGAGTCGACCGGCAGGTTATCCAGCAAGCACTCGATCGGGCGCTGCCCGGTGTGGGCCAAGCAATCTTGCACCTCCTGGGTCTGCTCGGCAATGTGGATATGCACTGGCAACTGGCGCGCGCCGGCCCAGGCCGCCAGTTCGGTCATGGCGGGCAAGCCAGCCGCGCGCAGGGAGTGGATCGCCAGCCCCAGGTTCACGCCGGCCAGGCCCCGGCAGGCGGCCTGTACATCACCAACCAGCCGCACCAAGGTATCGGGCGAAGAGGCAAAGCGGCGCTGGTCTTCACGCAGACCCGCTGCACCAAAGCCGGAGCGCATGTACAGGGTCGGCAGCAGAGTCAGGCCCATGCCGACCCGCTGGGCCGCGCGCACCAGCGCCAGTGACATCGCCAGCGGATCGCCCCCGTCGGCATCCGCGGGCTGGTGCAGGTAATGGAATTCACAGACCTGGGTGTAGCCGCCGGCCAGCAATTCGGCATACAGCCAGGCGGCGATATGTTCCAACTGTTCTGGCGTGATACGCCGGGCCACCGAGTACATGCGGTCGCGCCAACTCCAGAAGTCATCGCTGCTGCCGGCCGGTCCGGCGCGCTCGGTCAGCCCAGCGATGGCGCGCTGAAAGGCATGGCTATGGGCGTTGACCAGGCCGGGCAACACCGGCCCTGCCAGGCGTTGCGCGCCTTGCGCTTGGTCGGCGGACGCGCCCGGCTGCACGCCGGCCCAGCAGCCATCCGGGCCCACCGTCAGCAAGACATCACGCGCCCAGTCGCCGTCCAGCCAGGCCTGCGTGGCAAAGAAGCGCTCAGCCATACAGCCTGGCGCAGCTGCTCAGCGCAGTGTCAAGCAGGGAGCGCAGCAGCGGCCGAATCGCAGCGGCCCGCTCAAGATCAAAGGCATAGGGGCTGTGCTCTTGCATGTACAGGCTCTGACACATCTCCAGTTGCACCGCATGCACACCTTGCGCCGGTGCGCCGTAGCGGCGGGTGATGTAGCCGCCCTTGAAGCGGCCGTTGAGCACGTGGCTGACCGCCGACTGACCGGCGCAGACCTGTATGACTGCAGCGGCAATCGATGCATCGGCGCTGCTGCCATCGGCCGTGCCAAAGTTCAGGTCTGGCAGACGCCCCTCAAACAGCCAGGGGATCTGCGAACGGATGCTGTGCGCGTCCCACAACAACACATGGCCGTGCAGAGCCTGCAGGCGCTGCAGCTCGGCGGCCAAGGCCTGGTGGTAGGGCTGCCAATAGGCTTCGCGCCGGCGCAGGCGCTCGGCCGGCTCTGGCTCTGCGCCTGGTTGGTAGAGGGGGTCGCCGGTGAAAAACCGGGTCGGGCACAGCTCGGTGTTGGATGCGCCCGGGTACATGGGCGCGTCATCAGGCGGGCGGTTCAGATCGATCACGTAGCGCGAGACCTGCGGCGTCAACAAGCTGGCGCCCAAGTCAGCCACAAAGTCGTAGAGCCGGTCCAGGTGCCAGTCGGTGTCTTCGGTGGCGAGCGCACGCGACACATAGTTGCCCTGCAGCTCTTCCGGGATCACGGTGCCAAGGTGCGGCATGCTGACCAGCAGCGGCGCCCGGCCCTTGTGCAAGGTAAAGCTCATTGCAGTTCTCCTGCAAAAATGGTTTGGCGGTGCGGGTTGGCGCCAATGGCGTAGCTGAGTTCAGCCGGGTGGCGCACGCTCCACAGCACCAGGTCGGCGCGCATGCCCGGCGCGATCACACCGCGGTCAGTCAGGCCCAGGGCGCCTGCGGCGTGCCGGGTGACGCCGGCCAGGGCCTCCTCGGGCGTCATTCGGAACAGGGTGCAGGCCATATTGAGCATCAGCAGCAATGAGCTGCAGGGTGAGCTGCCGGGGTTGCAGTCGGTGGCAATCGCCATTGGCACGCCGTGCTGGCGCAACAGCGCCAGCGGCGGCAGACGGGTCTCACGCAAAAAGTAAAACGCCCCCGGCAGCAGCACCGCCACCGTGCCAGCGGCCGCCATGGCGGCAGCGCCCTCCTCCGACAACCACTCCAGGTGGTCGCAACTCAGGGCCCCAAAGCCGGCCGCCAGGGCCGCGCCACCGCTGTCCGACAACTGCTCTGCGTGCAGCTTGACCGGCAGGCCCAGCGCCTGCGCGGCGGCAAAGACGCGGCGGGTCTGGGCCGGGCTGAAGCCGATGCCCTCGCAAAACGCGTCCACGGCGTCCACCAGGCCCTCGGCGTGCAGCTGCGCCAGCATGGCCAGCACCGCATCCACATAGTCGTCGCTGCGTCCGGCAAACTCGGGCGGCACAGCATGCGCCCCCAAGAAGGTGGTACAGACCGACACCGGCAACTCGCGTCCCAAAGCGCGGGCCACTTGCAGCATCTGGCGCTCACTCTCCAGCGCCAAACCGTAACCCGATTTGATTTCCACCGTGGTCACACCCTGTGCCATCAGGGCCTGCAAGCGCACCAGGCTTTGCGCCTGCAGTGCCTCGGGGCTGGCAGCCCGGGTATCGCGCACGGTAGAGGCAATACCGCCGCCGCTGCGGGCAATCTCCTCATAGCTCGCGCCGTTCAGGCGCAACTCAAACTCGCGCGCCCGGTCACCCGCATACACCAGGTGGGTGTGGCAATCGATCAGACCGGGCGTGATCAGGGCGCCACCGCCATCCTGCTGTTGCAAGCAGCGCGAGCGCAGTTCAGCGGGCAGCGCTTGCCGCTCGCCGACCCAGAGCACGCGCTCGCCATCCAGCACCAGCGCAGCATCGTCAACCAGGCCATAGGGCCGCTCAGAGCCAGCCTGCATGGTGGCCACCGCACAGTTGGTCCATAACTCCATCGTCATAGCGGCACCTCCAGCCACAAAGCGTTGGCGGCATTCACGCTCACCACCACGCCGGGCGGTGCCAGCTGCCAGGCTAAGCACCCGCCGGGTAGCGTGTCGATTTGCTCGTCAAAAAACACCTCTGCTCCCTTGTCCATTGCAAAAATTGCCACCAGTTTGGAGGCCTCCAAGGTCCGCTTGAACAGCCCGCTGACCCGCCGCATCTCGGCCAAGCCGGCTGGCTCGCGCACCATCAGGTTGAAGTCCTGGGTCGGCCCGCCCAGCAAGTCGCATTCCACCGGCAGCGCGCCGTCAAAGTGAAAAGGCGCGCTGTTGCAGTTCAAATTAACTGATTGATTCGCCAAAGTCAGGCGCACGCCAGCACCGCTGAGCACGGCAAACCAGCGCTGGACCCCCTCAAAGCGAGAAAACGGCCCGTTTTGTGTGACTTCAGCCACCGAAAACCGGCAAGACCAGTCGGCTGAGTGCGGCCAGGCCAGAAGCTCACGGGTGGTGCCGCCGCCATTGCGCCAGGGTGTGGCTGGCAGGTCCTGAAGACGCACAAGCTGCCAACTCATAGCTGAAACTGACCTCGCAAGCTGTAGCGCAGGCCGGGATAGATCAAGCGCGCCAAACTTGCCACATGGGGGCCACTCACGGTGCAACGGACCATCACCAGGCAGGGGGTACTGGGCTTGATCCCCAGGCCGCGCGCCTCTGGGCGGCTGGGCAGGGCCGCCTCGATGGTGTAGTGAGCCTCGGTCAGGGGTGCGTGCTGCAACAGGTAGCGAGTTGGGGTGATGCTGGCGAAATCGGCGCTCAGATAGTCAGGCGCGGCCGCCGGGTTGACATGGCGATCCTCCCATTGAATCGGCAGGCCATCTTCACAATGCACCATGACCGAATGGAATAGTGTTGCCGAACTTGCCAACTTGAAGACCTGGGCCAACGCAGGGTTGGCCTGGACCACTTCAAGTGCAATCAGCTCGGTGCTGTGGGTATGCCCGCGCTCGGCCACCTCGTCATGAATATCGCGAAATGCCAACGTGCTGGAGATGCGATGCAGCTGCGCCACCACAGTTCCTGAGCCCTGGGTGCGTGTGACCAGGCCCTCCACCACAAGCTCGCGCAAGGCACGACTGACAGTCATACGGCTGACGCCAAACTGCTGTTGCAAGGCCGCCTCGCTGGGCACACCATCACCGGGGCGCCAGACCCCCAGACTGAGTTGCGACTTGACAAAGGCTTTGACCCGCTCATATGCCGGCAACACCGATGGGTCAGCCATGGCAAGGGCGGCAGCAGGAGGGCGGGCCGGGTGGCAGCGGGTTCATGTGGGCGGTCATTCGGAAAGACTGCGATTGTGCAGAAAAGGCTGTTGCCCGCACCCCCGGGTTTCCCCGTGGTTTCCCGTGCTGGCGCTAGTTGTATAGACAACTACAATGTACCACCACCCCAACCGACCGGAGACCCCGCATGTCCGACTTATCCCAAACCCCCTTCTTTGACAGCCAGGCGCGCCCCGTGCGCTCGCCGCGCGGCACCACCCTGAGCTGCGCCAACTGGCAGATCGAAGCCGCCTACCGCATGATCCAGAACAACCTGGACCCCGAGGTAGCCGAGGACCCGGACCACCTTGTGGTGTATGGAGGCATCGGAAAGGCCGCGCGCAACTGGCCCTGCTTTGACGCCATCCTGGACAGCCTGCGCCGGCTGCGACCCGACGAGACCCTGCTGATCCAGTCAGGCAAGCCGGTCGGCGTGTTTCGCACCCACACCGGGGCGCCCCGAGTGCTGCTGGCCAACTCCAACCTGGTGCCCAAGTGGGCCAACTGGGAGCACTTCAACCAGCTCGACCGCGCTGGCCTGATGATGTACGGCCAGATGACCGCTGGCAGCTGGATCTACATCGGCACCCAGGGCATTGTGCAGGGCACCTACGAGACCTTTGTCGAGGCCGGACGCCAACACTTCCAGGGCAATCTGAGCGGGCGCTGGGTGCTCACCGCCGGTCTTGGCGGCATGGGCGGCGCGCAACCGTTGGCCGCCAGCTTTGCCGGCGCCAGCTCGCTCAATATCGAATGCCAGCAAAGCAGCATCGACTTCCGGCTGCGCACCCGCTACCTCGACAAACAGGCCGCCAACTTGGACGAAGCCCTGGCGATGATCGCCCGGCACACCGCGGCCGGCGAAGCGGTGTCAATCGGCCTGTGCGGCAACGCCGCCGAGCTGCTGCCTGAGCTGGTGCGGCGCGCCAAGGCTGGCGGCCCACGGCCCGACATCGTGACCGACCAGACCTCGGCCCACGACATCATCAACGGCTACCTGCCAGCCGGCTGGAGCGTGGCACGCTGGCAGGCTGCGCGAAAAAACCCAACACTTCACGCCGAACTAACCCAGGCCGCAGGCGAATCCTGCGCCACCCATGTGCGTGCCATGCTCGACTTTCATGCCATGGGCATCCCCACGGTCGACTACGGCAACAACCTGCGCCAGGTGGCGAACGATTTTGGCGTGGCCAACGCCTTTGACTACCCCGGCTTTGTACCCGCCTATGTGCGTCCGCTGTTCTGCCGCGGCATCGGGCCATTCCGCTGGGTGGCGCTCAGCGGCGACCCGGAGGACATCCGCAAGACCGACGCCAAGATGAAAGAGCTTTTCCC
>CAMATS010000063.1 GCA_945861195.1 Rhodoferax sp. OV413 | reverse complement strand
TTGAAACGCTCTTCGCTGCCCTCGAACAACTCCGGGTTGCTGAGCAGCCAGTCGGCAAACACGGCGGTGAAGTGTTCGGTCGCCGCGGTGATGGCCAGCCAATGCCGGGGATGAAAGTCAGCCACGATTTTCAGGCGCTCACGGGCCCTTGCTTCCCAGTGGTTGAGCAGCCCATGCTTCTCGATTTGACCGTTGAACAGGGCATGAATGCGCCTATGGGTTGCCTCTTGGCCTATAAAGCCCTGCGCCTCTGTGGCGAATTTTTCTTGCAAAGCAGACGGCAGGGCCTTGAGCCCGCTGCGAACCGAGTCCATGAAAAACTGCTCGCCAAAGGGGAAGCTCATGGACAAGGCATTGAATATGGCGGTACGGAAGGCATCTCCGCCAAACCAATGGCGTGGCACCGGGGCATCTAGGTCAATCAGCAGGCGGCGCACAACAAGCTCGGACATACAGGACTTTCAAGTGAAATCGGTACGAACGCGTACCACTGTGCTTGGAGTGTGCCCCTATGTTGTGGTACTGTCAAGTACCACGCAGTAGCCCGCCAGTTCCAAATAATTTACAAGAGGAGCGCTAGCAGCCATGCAGCGAGACCAGGCAGCGCCTGAGGCCCAGGCCCACCGGCAGCGCTTGCTTGAGGGCATGGCCAAAAGCGTGGGTATGAAGGGCTACGCGGCCAGCACGGTTGCAGACATCGTGGCTCAGGCGGGGGTGTCGCGGCGTACTTTTTATGAGCACTTTGACAGCCGTGCTGACTGCCTGATTGCCCTCTACGAGGCTGCCGGACACGGCGCCATCGCCGTCTTGCGCTCAGCGCTCGATCCGTCACGTGGTTGGCAAACCCAGGTCGAACTGGCGCTCAAAGCCTATCTTGAGTTCCTGGCCAGCGACCCGGTGCTGTTGCGTACCTTGTACATTGAAATCCTGGGTCTGGGTTTAGCCGGTCTGGCTGCGCGTCGGCGGGTGAACCAGGAGATTGCCGACTTCATGCTCGCTGTCATCAACACCCCACTGCAGGCAGCCCTGCTCACGCCTGAGCTGGCGATGTCGGTGGTGGGCGGCGTCAATGAACTGATTTTGGTAGCCATCGAGCAGGACAGGATAGCCCATCTGCCGCACATCGCTGTCACCGCGGCCGCCCTGATTCGCGCTGTCATCGTCAGCCCCGGGGCGGCTGTGCCAGCAGTTGTTTGAACCTTTGGCTTAGCAAAACAGCATAAAAAAGCCCGCTTTCGCGGGCCTCTCTGCGCCTGTGGTGTCGGTCAGCCTCCGTGAATTTTCATCATCACCGGCACAATCAACAGCGCCACAATGTTGATGATCTTGATCAGCGGGTTGATGGCCGGCCCGGCAGTGTCTTTGTAGGGATCACCCACTGTGTCGCCGGTGACGGCTGCCTTGTGGCTTTCAGAACCTTTGCCGCCATGGTGACCATCTTCGATGTATTTTTTGGCGTTATCCCAGGCGCCGCCGCCGGTACACATCGATATTGCCACGAACAAACCGGTCACGATGGTACCCATCAGCAGACCGCCCAAGGCTGCCGGCCCGAGCACCAGACCCACCACAATCGGTGCGACCACTGGCAGCAGGGATGGAATCATCATCTCTTTGATGGCAGCCGTGGTGAGCATGTCAACAGCCGTGTCGTATTCGGGCTTGCCGGTACCGTCCATGATGCCCTTGATTTCGCGAAACTGACGCCTTACCTCGACGACCACCGCGCCCGCCGCGCGGCCTACCGCCTCCATCGCCATGGCGCCAAACAGATAAGGAATAAGCCCGCCAATAAAGAGCCCAATGATGACCATTGGGTTGCTCAGGTCAAAGCTGATGACCCGGCCGTAGCTCTCCAGCTTGTGGGTGTAGTCGGCAAACAAAACCAGCGCGGCCAGACCCGCCGAGCCAATGGCGTAACCTTTGGTGACAGCCTTGGTGGTGTTGCCCACGGCGTCTAGCGGATCGGTGATTTCGCGCACACTGGCCGGTAGCTCGGCCATTTCGGCAATGCCGCCGGCGTTGTCGGTGATCGGTCCGTAGGCGTCCAGAGCCACCACAATGCCGGCCATGCTGAGCATGGAGGTCGCAGCAATCGCGATGCCATACAGGCCTGCCAGGGCGTGGGAGGTCCAGATTGCAAGGCACACAAACAGCACCGGCCAGGCGGTTGAGCGCATTGACACGCCCAGCCCTGCAATGATGTTGGTGCCATGGCCGGTGGTGGACGCCTGCGCGATATGTTGAACCGGGGCGTATTGTGTGCCGGTGTAGTACTCGGTGATCCAGACCAGCACCGCGGTCAAAGCCAGCCCGACGGCGCAAGCGCCAAACAGTTTCATCTGGCTGCCGGTGGCGGAAATCGCGTTGTCTGGCATCAGCCATTGGGTGACAAAGAAAAACGCCACCAAGGACAGGCCACCAGCCACTGCCAAGCCCTTGTAGAGGGCGGGCATGACGTTTTTCATGCCGGGCGTGGCCCGAACAAAAAAGCAGCCAATGATGGAGGCCACGATAGACACAGCGCCCAGGGCCAGCGGATAGACCACCGCGCTCGTGCCGGCGTTGGTGATCAGCAAAGCGCCCAGCACCATGGTGGCAATCAGGGTCACTGCATAGGTTTCGAACAGGTCGGCGGCCATGCCAGCGCAGTCGCCCACGTTGTCTCCGACATTGTCGGCAATCACGGCCGGATTGCGGGGATCGTCTTCTGGAATGCCGGCCTCGACTTTGCCCACAAGGTCAGCACCCACGTCTGCGCCTTTGGTGAAAATGCCGCCGCCGAGCCGCGCGAAGATGGAAATCAGTGACGAGCCGAAGGCAAAACCGATCAGGGGGTCGAGCAGCTTGGCGAGATTTTTATCCGGCGTGAGGTTGCCGTTGCCTATCAAAAACCAGTAAAAGACCGTGACGCCCAGCAGTCCTAGGCCGACCACCAGCATACCGGTGATGGCGCCGCCCCGAAAAGCCACGTCCAAGGCCGGGCCGATGCCGCGTGTGGCGGCCTGCGCAGTGCGCACATTAGCCTTTACAGACACGTTCATACCGATGAACCCGCAGGCACCAGACAGCACTGCGCCGACAACAAATCCAACAGCGCTGAGGCCATCCAAAAACAGACCGATCAAGATGGTCAGAACGATGCCCACCATGGCGATGGTTTTGTATTGGCGCGCCAAATAAGCGGCAGCGCCGGTTTGAATGGCTGCAGCAATTTCCTGCATCCTCGGATTGCCCGCGTCCTGGGAAAGAATCCAGCTGCGAGCCCAAACGCCGTAAGCCACGGCAATCAATCCACAAACGATCGCCAAAATCAGCGCCGAGTTGCCTGTCATAGTTCATTCTCCTTATGCATCGCTGAAGGTGGCGCCACGCACTCGGCTCCACCGCTGCGTTGCTTCCTCGCCGAGGCACAGGCACTGGACAGTGCCTGTCGGCGATTGGCCAACCGCCGCACTGTACCTTGAAATCAGGTGCATTTCTGAGCTGTGCAGGGCGCGAGCCGGTAAAATGTAGCTAAGCTCACCCGCCTCAACTACTCAAACCAAACCGAAGCTCCCACCCATGTCCCTGGACAATGTCACGCCCGGAAAATACGCTCCCGATGCCTTCAATGTGATCATTGAAATTCCAATGAATGCCGACCCCGTCAAGTACGAGGTTGACAAGGCCACTGGCGCTATTTTTGTAGACCGCTTCATGAGCACCTCCATGCACTACCCGACCAATTACGGGTATGTGCCCAAGACCATTTCTGGCGATGGTGACCCGGTCGATGTGCTGGTGGTTACGCCGGTGCCCTTGATTCCGGGCGTGGTCGTGACCTGCCGAGCCATCGGTATTTTGAAAATGCAGGATGAGGCCGGTGAGGACGGAAAAATACTGGCCGTGCCGACGGACAAAATCCTCTCGATTTACACCCACTGGCAAAAGCCCAGCGATATGAACCCGCTGCGCTTAAAAACCATTGCCCATTTTTTTGAGCACTACAAAGACCTCGAAGAAGGCAAGTGGGTCAAGATACTGGGCTGGGAGGGGCCTGAGTCGGCGCGACAGGAAATCTTGGACGGCATCGCCAACTACCAGCAGTCCAGGGCTTGAGCTCTCCATTGACGGCCTTTAGCTGCCACTGGCGTTTGCCTGCTACGGTGTGGGCAGCTTGCGCAATGGGCTGCGTTGCTTGAGGTCCTCTAGGTATTCCCCGATACCATCGCCTTCGCGTTCCAAAAAATTTGCCACAGCGTCTGAGAAAGCCGGGTGGGCCAGCCAATGGGCGCTGCTGGCTTTGACCGGCAGCAAGGCCCGGGCCAACTTGTGCTCGCCCTGAGCACCGCCTTCAAAGCGGCAGTAGCCCTGCTCAATGCACCATTGCAGGGGTTGGTAGTAACAGGCTTCAAAGTGCAGACAGTCGACCCGCTCTAACGCGCCCCAGTAGCGACCGTAGGCAACCAAGCTGCCAGGGTTCAAGGCAATCAAGCTGCTGGCAATTGGTCTGCCTTGGCGTTGCGCTACAAACAGCAGCCAATGTTCGGGCAGTGCCATGGCCATGCGCTGGAAAAATTCTCGGTTCAAGTAGGGTGCGTTGCCATGTTCTAGGTAGGTGCGCTCATAGCATTGGTAAAAAAATTCCCAGTCGGCAGTCGTGATCTGCTGGCCGTGCATGCAGCGAAAAACTACCCCTGCATCTGCGACCTTACGGCGTTCTTGCCTGATTTTTTTGCGTTTGTCTTGCGCCAGAGTAGTCAAAAAAGTCTCGAAATCTGCATAGCCGGGCCGAGTGTTGTTCCAGTGGAACTGAACCGTGTGCCGCAGCATCAGGCCGGCCTGTTCACAGGCTTCGATGTCTTGCCGGCTGGAGAACAGCAGGTGAAGAGATGACAGCTGCTCAGTTTTGCACCAAGCGACAAGGGCCTGGGCCAGCGCCGCGCGTTGGGCGCTATTGCGTGCGAGCAGTCGGCTGCCCGGCACCGGCGTGAATGGTACGGCCACCAGCGCCTTGGGATAGTAAGCCAGGCCGTGCTGGGCGTAAGCGTTGGCCCAGGACCAATCAAACACGTACTCGCCCTGGGAGTGCGCCTTGAGGTAGATGACGCAGGCGCCGAGCAACTGCTTGCCCCGCTGCATCAGCATGAAATGCGGCGCCCAACCTGTGCCGGGCTGGGCGCAGCCACTGTCATGCAGGGCCGCCAGGTACTCGTGGCGCATGAAAGGCGTGGGCTCGTCCTGCTGCGCCAACAGGCTGTTCCACTGGACAGCATCGAGTTCTGCAGGGGATTGCACCACCCGAATGACATAATCATTTGCTTCGATCTTCACGGCCTCCTCAAACCCTGCATTGTGACGTTTCATGACACTCAAAATCTGCGTTGCCCAGCTTAATTTTGTGGTCGGCGACCTGGCCGGAAATGCCCAGAAAATGATTGCTGCGGCCCAGACTGCCTACGCTGACGGCGTGCGCTTACTGCTCACGCCAGAACTCGCCATTTGCGGCTATGCCGCTGAAGACTTGTTCTTGCGTCCAGCTTTCATTGCAGCCTGCGATGATGCCGTGAAAACAGTTGCCACCGCACTGCGCGGGTTAAAAGAATTCACTCTGGTGATCGGCCAACCCACCGGGGGCGACAGCCGCACCCGCTCGGTTGCCGTGCAACAGCGCTATAACGCGGCCAGCGTTTGGTGCGAGGGTATCCGCTTGGCCAGCTATGCCAAGCGCGAGTTACCCAACTACCAGGTCTTCGACGAACGGCGCTATTTCACGCCTGGGCAGGAGTGCTGCGTGTTTGAAGCCGGGCCCGCCGGCCAGCGCGTGAAGCTAGGCCTGCTGATTTGCGAGGACGCTTGGTTTGAACAACCGGCGCGCTTGACACGCCAAGCTGGGGCCGAATTGCTGGTTGTCATCAATGCCTCGCCGTTCCATGTGGGTAAAGGGCTCGAGCGCGAGCAAATGATGCGGGAACGGGCAAGGGATTGCGGCTTGCCCTTGGTCTATGCCCATTTGGTCGGTGGCCAGGATGAAGTAATTTTTGAAGGGCACTCGTTCGCGCTGCAATCGAGCGGCGAAGTCGCTGGTCGGGCCCCGAGCTTTGTGGAAAACCTGTTTGTTGTGGAAGTCTCAGGAGACGCGCCTTCGTTGCAACTGAGTGCCTCCATTGCAGCTGAGCGCTCGGCACAGGCCGACTTGTGGGACGCGTTGGTGCTTGGGGTCAGGGACTATGTTGGGAAAAACGGCTTTCCGAGTGTTTTGTTGGGCCTCTCCGGCGGCATCGACTCTGCCCTGGTTTTGGCGGTAGCGGTGGACGCACTGGGCAAAGACCGGGTGCGAGCGGTCATGATGCCCTCGCCCTACACCGCCGAAATCAGTTGGGTGGATGCCCGCGATATGGCGGCACGGTTGGGTGTGAGTTATACCGAGATATCGATTGAGCCCGAATTTGCTGCTTTCAAGGCCTCTTTGTCGGCAGAATTCAAGGGGCTGGCAGAGGATGCCACCGAAGAGAATATTCAGGCCCGCATCCGGGGCACTCTGCTGATGGCCCTGTCGAACAAATTTGGCAGCATCGTGCTGACGACTGGCAACAAGTCCGAGATGGCCACCGGTTATTGCACCTTGTACGGTGACATGGCAGGTGGTTTTGCAGTGATCAAAGATTTGTCAAAAACCACAGTTTTTCGCTTGGCCCGTTGGCGCAATGCCAACAACCCTTGCAACACGTGCGACAGCCCCATCCCTGAGCGCATCATCACCCGCCCGCCCAGCGCTGAACTCAGGCCGGATCAGACCGACCAAGACAGTTTGCCGCCCTATGCGGTGCTGGACGGGATTCTCGAGCGCTACATGGAGAACGACCAGAGCATCGAAGATATCGTCGCCGCCGGTTTTCCTGTGGCCGATGTGGAGAAGGTCACGCGCTTGATCAAGCTCAATGAATACAAGCGGCGACAGTCCCCGCTTGGCATTCGCGTCACCCATCGCAGCTTTGGCAAGGATTGGCGTTATCCTATAACCAGTCGTTTTCGAGCCTAATCACCACAAGGACTGCCATGAAACAGATCACCGCCATTGTTAAACCCTTCAAGCTCGAAGAGGTCCGGGAGGCGCTTGCAGAATGCGGCGTGACTGGTCTGACGGTCACCGAGGTCAAGGGTTTTGGTCGACAGAAAGGGCACACCGAGTTGTACCGCGGGGCTGAATATGTGGTGGATTTTTTGCCCAAAGTGAAGGTTGAGGTAGCGGTCAAAACCGAGGATGTAGACCGCTGTGTTGACGCCATTGTCAAAGCAGCACGTACCGGCAAAATAGGCGACGGGAAAATCTTTGTCACCAGCATCGAGCGGGTGGTTCGCATTCGCACTGGCGAGCAGGACGAATCGGCGATTTAGGTTCTGTCCAGCCGGGAGGCAGGCGCCATGCCCGCCTGCTGCACCAAGTCCCGCAGCAGGCTGGCCGGTTCATGGCCACAACTCAGCAGCGACATTTGCCACTCGCCCAGAAACTGTTGCGAAACCGACTGCTCCAGAAAACCGAGTAGCCGGTCGTAATAGCCTGCAATATTGAGCAGCCCGATTGGCTTGGCGTGGTAGCCTAGTTGGCGCCAAGTCCAGACCTCAAACAGTTCTTCAAAAGTGCCTATGCCACCGGGCAAAGCCAAAAAAACATCGGCGCGCTCGGCCATCATGCGCTTGCGCTCATGCATCGTGTTTACCACGTGCAACTCGGTACATGCGTGGTTGGCCCATTCCTTGTCAACCAGCGCCTGCGGTATCACGCCAACCACAGTAGCACCGCGCTCCAGGGCGGCGCTGGCAACGATACCCATCAAGCCACCTTTGCCGCCACCGTAGACCAGTTGGCCGCCATGTTCACCAATCCAGTGCCCTACTTCGCGAGCGGCGGTGGCAAAGTCGGCATCAAGTCCGGGCCGGGATCCGCAGTAGACGCACACAGAAAATTCTGGCTTCATGTGGTTTGCGGATTTTTTGCAGGGCTGGAAATCAGCCGAGTTCCGGCGAGGGCGTCGTGCCAAAACTGTCGCTGCGGATGAAACCGGCTCAGCGTGGCATATATTGCGACCCAGCCAAGCACCAATGCGACGAGCCCAGCGGCGGGCAGGCCTAAAAGCCACACCAGGCTCAAACTCGGCAGCAGCCAAATCCAGCTCAGCAGGTAGCGCAGCAGGGCCCGGGCCTGAGATACCGGGCGACCTTGCACATCGACAAGCCGTATGTTCCAGGTTTTCATGGCCAGGGTCTGCCCCTTGGACCAGAGCCAGACAAAGTAGATACCGAAAATCAAGAACAAAAAGGCCTGCAGCCCATGCCGGTTGTCCATGGCATTGCGGGTTTGCGTCAAGGTACCAAACAGGTAGCCGGCAATGAACAAAACGCCAAACAGCAGCATGCCCTCGTAGGTCCAGCAGGCCATTCGGCGCCAAAGACTAGGCGTGGTCACGAAAGCAGCGCTCGCAGGATCAATTTTTCTCGGTGCCTGCTGCCTCAGTGCCAGGCGGCGAGCCCGGCAGCAGAGTGTTTTGATCAACCGAGGGCTGGATGGCGGCCCTTTTTGGCCCCTGCTTGGCGCTGGCCGGTTTGGTCGGTACCAAGGCGAGCTTTTGTGCTTGAACTGGTTTGCTTGTGGCCGCCACACCGGGCGGTTTGCTTGCGACACCAGCTGACAGCCTCTTCTTTTCTTCGGCCGGTAAAGCCAGGTAGGCCTGCCAGTTGGCGTTTTTTTCGTCAGACGACATTTTTTTTGATTCTTCGAAATTTAGTCTGGCCTGGGCGCGCTGGCTTGAGCTGAGCCCCACCCAGTCTGTCATGCGGTTGTGCATTTTGGCCTGTTCCAAGGGCGCCAGCCTTGGGTAGCCGGTGGCGATGGCGATCCATTTGCGCTTTTGCGTCTGCCCCAGGGTGTTCCACTGGGCAGCCAAGGGTTTGAGAGACAGCTGCTGCTCGGCTGTCAGTTCTTGCCACAGTGGTTTTGACACTGGTTTTGTCGCCGGAGCTTTGGCCCCTGACTTGGCACCAGTGACAGGGCCGGGCGGCGGCCCCGTCGCTGGTGTGGCGGCTCTGCCCGCGAAATCAACAGCGGCAAGTGCTGCCGGCATCGAGCAACACACAGCCGTCACGGCCACTGCGGCTCCACGCAAAAGTGCCAGCCGCAGCCGGCCGCATAAATAGAGGATAACTGGCCTTGGCATTGGGGTTTTCAGGGACGGGGACCCATATTGAGTTTGACGAAGTGGGC
>CAMATS010000062.1 GCA_945861195.1 Rhodoferax sp. OV413 | reverse complement strand
CCATTCCAAACACAACAATTCGTTCATGCCGTAGCGGCGGCAATCGCTGGCGTGCCGCCTGAGAAAGTATTCGTTCACACCTCCTTCATCGGAGGCGGCCTTGGCCGTAAAAGCATGTTTGATTTTGTCAAAGAGGCTGTCACCATCGCCAAAGTGAGTGGCAAACCTGTCCGATTGATTTGGAGTCGTGAAGACGATACCCAAAACGACTTTTACAGGCCGGCGTCTGTGCACACCCTGGAGGGTGGCCTCGATACGCAGGGAAGACTGATCGGCCTGACCGCCAAAATTACTTCTCCGTCGCCGTCGATCGACAAGGTTCCGGCCTGGGTGTCAAACGGCGTTGACCTCTATATGGTGGAGGGCTTGGCCGATGTCGGCTATGAGCTGCCGAATTTCCGGGCCGAAGCCGTGATTCAAGATGTTGGTGTGCGAGTGGGCTTTTGGCGCAGCGTCAGCTATGCACTCAATGCGTTTGCCATGGAATCTTTCATTGATGAATTAGCCAGCGCCGCCAAACGCGATCCGCTTGAGTTTCGAATTGCGCTATTACAAAAACAGCCACGTGCCGTGGCTGTGCTCAAACTGGTTGCAGAAAAAGCGGGCTGGGGAAAGCCACTGCCACCCGGTCGATTCTTGGGCATTGCGCAGACCCACTGTTATGGCTCGTATGTTGCGGTGGTGGCCGAGGTGTCGGTCAAGGACGGGCAGCCCCTTGTGCATCAATTAAGCTGTGCGGTAGATGCGGGCATTGCTGTGCGGCCTAACCAGATTGAAGCTCAAATTGAAGGCGGCTTGCTCGATGGATTTTCAAGCGCCATGTTCCAAAAAATAAGCTTTAAAAATGGCCAGGTTGAGCAAGAAAATTTTGACACCTACAAGATGCTGCGCTTTGAAGATGTGCCTTTGGTTCATGTGCACATCGTCAAGACCGACAACCCGCCCTCCGGAATAGGTGAGGCGGGAGTTCCGCTGGCAGCGCCTGCGATTGCGAATGCGTTTGCCCTCGCCACTGGACGACGGTTGCGAAAGTTGCCCTTTCTTGATGCTTGAGAGAAATTATTTTCTAGCGATCAAAAACGAGGTCATGATCTTGCCCAGACCTTTGCATTCGATCAACTCCCGCTCCTGGGCGACGAATTGGTCTTTGATCAATTCAAAAGTGCTCGGAGAAATTTGTATTTTGCCGCTTTCACCGCTTGATTCCATGCGGCTGGCCGTGTTGACAGTGTGGCCCCAGAGGTCATAGGAAAACTTGGTAAATCCAATCACTCCGGCGACGACAGGGCCCGAATTAAGCCCAATCCGCATGGCGAGCGACATGCCCTGGGAACGATTGAAATCGGCCAAGTCCTCAAACATGCCCAAGGCCATGTCGCAGCTGATATCGGCATGATCTTGCCGGGGGATAGGCAAGCCGCCAACAGCCATGTAGGCGTCGCCAATGGTTTTTATTTTTTCCAGGCCAAGCGCCTCGGCGCGCTTGTCAAAGCGGGTAAATAAATCGTTGAGCAACTTAACCAGTTCAAGGGCGCCTTTTGCTGAAGCCATCGCCGTGAAGCCAACCAGGTCACTGAACAGAACTGTGACATTGGGGTAGTCGCCAGCAATATTCACTTCGTTGCGCTTGAGGCGCTCTGCGATTGATTTGGGAAGAATATTGAGCATGAGTCGCTCGGTTTTCATTTGCTCAAGCTGAAGCATATTTTTCTCATGCTGCAATTGGTTCAAATAGGCCATCTCCAAATTGCGCAGGCGCCTTTTCTCTGCTACCGAAACTATGCGTGCCCGCAGCAGCACTGGGTTGAATGGTTTGGGGAGGTAGTCCTCTGCGCCGATCTCGATGCAGCGGACTGTCTTGTCAATCAAGGTGTCGCCCGAAATAACAATCACTGGTAGCGAACGCAGCTCAGGCGTTTTCTTGATCGCCTGCAGCACCGCCAGACCATCCATCTCTGGCATCTCCATGTCCAGCAGCACCAGATCAAAGGCTTGCTTGGCCAAAATATCCAGACACTGCAAGCCGTCTTCGCTCTCCGTGATCTGGCTTATCCCGATGTGTGCCAGTTCCCGTATCAGTAATTTGCGCAGTATTCTGCTGTCGTCCACCACCAAGACTCTCAAATCGCTGAGCAGGTCAGATACTGAAGCGGTGCTTGTCATGGTATTTGTGTTGAATAGAAGTCAATCAAGCGATCAGGTTTGTGAACAACACGCCGCGTGGCAGTACCAGAGTACGAAAAAGCTTGTCGTTCAAGATAGACTCGCTCGCGCCCAGCATCAAGTAGCCACCGTCTTCGGCCAGTCTGGCGTGTACCTTGCTCAAGATTTGGGTCCGGCGCTCGGCTTTGAAATAAATCAGCACATTACGCATCAGCACCAGATCGAAGCGACCTAAATCTGGCCAGTCGGCGATGAGGTTGAGTGTTTCAAAGGATACGGGCGGCAGGCTTGCCGAGTTGATGCTGTAGTGATTATTTTTTGTTGCAGTGAATGTCGCCGCCAAGCGCGCGCTGCTCAGGCCCCGCGACACTTCGGCGGCACTGAATAGACCCTGGCGCGCACGGGCCAGCACCGAGGCAGCGATATCGGTTCCAAGAATGCGCACATCCCAGTCCAAGAGTTCGGGAAAATTTTCGCGCAATAACATTGCCAGGCTATAGGCTTCCTGCCCGGTCGATACGCCAGCACACCAGAGCCTGAGCCGACGTGTTCTCCTTCTTCTGGCGATCAGCTCGGGGAAAACCTTGAGTCGCAATTGTTCAAAATGAAACGGGTCGCGAAAGAAGCTGGTCTCGTGCGTGATCAAAGCCTCAAATGCCTGCCAATGCAATGGGCCAACCGGCCGCCCATAGAGAAGCTGCAACAGGTCTGGCCAGTTTTCCAGGCTGTTGCTTCGCGCCAGCGGCGTCAGTCTTGACTGCAGCAAGTAACGCTTGTCTGGCGTGAGCGCGATGCCGACGTGTGATTCCAGCGCCCGCACAAAGGCATCGATGACAAGGGGATCGTTTGGACTCAAGTTGACCTCAACCGCGCTTCGTGCGTTGCCATATCGACTTTGCGATGTCGTCAAGCGGCCAGACCTCATCGGCCAGCCCTGCGTTGACAACTGCACCGGGCATGCCCCAGACAGCGCTGGAAGCCTGGTCCTGCGCGACGACCATCCCGCCGACCTGCGCGATGCTGCGGGCCCCGTTCAATCCGTCAGTGCCCATACCGGTCATGACCAGTGCTAAAACGTGTCGCCCATAGACCTGTGCGGCTGAGCGAAACAGCAGGTCGGCTGCGGGTCGACATGAATTCTCTGGGATCGCGTCCGACAAGTGCAGGCGCTGCCGGGCGCCAACAGACTGGACTTCCATGTGCCAGCCGCCGGGGGCGATGTAGGCGTACCCAGCCAGCGGTACCTGCCCCTCGTAGGGCTCTTCAACCGTGGTCACACCCAGCGTTGACAGGCGCTCGGCCAGCAGTGCTGTGAACTTGGGCGGCATGTGCTGCACGATCAGCAGTGGCACGGGCAAGGGCTGCTCCCAGTGCTCAAACAGCCTGACCAGAGCCATCGGCCCTCCTGTGGAGATCGCAATACAAACCGCGTCAACGCGAGGCCAAGTTTTCTTGCCGGCGGGCTTGCTCTGCGGTGTTGCTGCTGTTGGCGCGATGGTCGCGGGCGCCGCAGCTTGCACAGGAGCGGTCGGCAAACCCATTGGTTCCCGCTGCGCTACTCGCAGCGTGCCAGGGCGCGGACACAGCGCCTTGATTTTCGGAATCAGTTCAGCCGTCAGATACGCATAGGCGGCCTCGGGGTTGTCCATGCCCTTGGGCTTGGCGAGGTAGTCGCTTGCGCCGCTGGTCAGGGCTCGGATCGTTTCGCGCGCACCGCGCTGGGTCAGTGAGCTCAGCATGATGACCGGGAGCTGCGCTTGGTTACGGCGGATCTGCTGCAAGGCAGCAATGCCATCGAGTTCCGGCATTTCGATGTCCATGGTTACCAGATCAGGCTGGTACTTTTGAGCCGCTTCGATGGCTTCGAGGCCGTTGCCAGCAGTACCCACCACGCTGATCGCAGGATCGCGGTTTAAGGCCGTGACGATGAGGTGCCTGGTGATCAGAGAATCCTCAACCACCAGCACGCGTATCGGATTGGCTGGTTGACTCATCGATGTGGCCCGCCTGAGAGAACTTGGTTCGTGCAGCTCATGCGAGTTTGAGGCGGATGTCAGAGAAAGTCAGCTGCTCGTCCGTGAGAATTTTTTCGTGGTCGATCAGCACCAATAATTGCGACGGCAGCGCATACGCGCCGACAACCAACTTCTGCAGTGAAGCGTTGAGCTGCGCTGGCACCGGCTTGAGCGAGTCGGTCGCAAGCACGAACATCTCCCCAACGGAGTCAACCAACAGCCCGAGGGTGGTGTGCTCGGTCTGAACATAAACACACATGGGCGACAGGTCGGGATCGTCGGATGCTCCCAAGGCCATGCGCAGGCGCATATTTACCGCCACTACCAGTTCGCCGCGCAAATTGATCAAACCACTGACAAAGTCAGGGGCGCCTGGCACGCGGGTTAGTGAAAAATTACGAGCTACTTCAATCACTCTTTTAGCAGGCAGACCAAACAGTGAGTTACCGAGGTAGAAGGAAAACAAGTTATCCATGGCGCTGGTGCGGCTCAGGCGGACTGCAAGGCGAGCGCTTGCATGCCCTTTTGCGCAAAGCTGTGGTTGATGACTTCATGCAGGTTGATGACATTGACCAACTTGGGCCCCATGAAAGCGTAGCCCAGCAGCCCAGGCTGAGTGGGTGTAGTCCGGGCCAATTTTCGGGGTAGGTCGACCGTTCGGTGGATCTCTGCGACCACCAGGCCTATCGTCTGGTCATGGACTTGCACCACCACCACGGAAAGCTGGCTTTGCAGGGCTGTCGGTTTCGCCGGGATACCCGGAAAACACTCGCCCAAGTGAATCAGCTGCATCAGGCCATCCCCATATTTAACCATCTCGCGCAACCCACTTTGCACGACCAAATCGGTGGCGATTTGTTCAATCCGGTAGACAGACTCCAGCGGCAGCACAGCCTCACCAAGCCCGTCAATATGAAACAGCAGCATGCGTATTGAGTCAACTTCCTCGGCTGCGGTTTGAGTCAAGGCCTCGTTGCGCTCCTGTACTTTCACGGCAGCACTGGCCTGGGTGAGCAACTGGGTCTGCTCGACAATTCGGTTCACGTCCAGGATCAGCGACACCATGCCGTTACCCAGGATTGTCGCGCTCGAAAAAAGAGATGTATTACGCAATAGCCGGGGCAAAGGTTTGATGACCAACTCTTGAATGTTCAGGATCTCGTCCACCACCAACCCAAAGCGTATGCCACCGGCTTGAATCAACACCACCTGCAAGTGTTCGTCAAGTGCTGGTGTGGCGGCGGCCAGGCCGAGCAGTTGGCGCAGAAATACCAGGGGTACGAGTTGCTTGCGCAAACGAAATACCGGCATCCCACAAAAGTCCTCGAAAGCGGGCTCAATTTTGGGTAGTCGGTGCCTGACGAGTTCAAGCAGATCATTCTGCAATACCGCGTAGTACTCGTCGGCTGTCCGCACGAAGAGCGATGGCATGATGGCCAGCGTCAGTGGAATCTTGATCCGAAACGTGGTGCCCTGGCCGCGGGCGCTGACGGCCTCTATAGTGCCCCCAACGCTGGAAATATTTGTTTTGACGACATCCATGCCCACGCCACGACCTGACACATTTGTGATGTTCCGGCTGGTCGAGAAGCCGGGTAAAAAAATGATTTCCAGGGCCTGGGCGTCGCTCATGGAAGCCGCCTGTTCCAGGGTAATCAGTTTCTTTTCGCCCGCACGCTTTCGGATTAATTCGAAATTGATGCCTGCGCCATCGTCGCTGACCTCGATGATCACCATGCTGTTTTCATAGTAAGCGTTCAGCCGCACCCGCCCCATCCTTGGCTTGTCCATAGCCAGGCGCGTCGCCGGCAATTCAATGCCGTGATCGATGCTGTTGCGAATGATATGCATCAGTGGGTCGCGGATGACGTCCAGCATGGCGCGGTCAAGTTCGGTACCCTCACCAGAAAACTCCAGCACAACCTCTTTGTGGCATTGGCTCGCTACGTCGCGTGCCAGGCGGGGTATCTTGCCCCAGGTCTGGCCAATCGACTGCATCCGGGTTTTTAGAATTTTTTCTTGCAGATCGATGGTCAACTTATCAATCGCAGCCACCGCACTTTGAAAAGGTTTGTCGTCAAAGCGGCTGGCGAAAGGCAACAGGCGGTTACGTGCCAGCACCAACTCGCTCATGTTGTTCATGAGTCGGTCGATGAGATCGACCGATACCTTGACTGGTGCCAAGGCCTCTGCAGCCACTTGAAAACCTGCCGCAGCGTCCGAGCCGGGGTCGCCTGAGGCGGGGCTTGCATACTCCTCGAGCATGTTGGCGCTACCGCCACCGCCCCTTGAGGCAGTGATGTCGCCCAGTCCGATTGGTGGGTTGGCCGCGTGGTCGCCAGAGGCGTCAATACCGCCCTGCCACAGGCCGCGCAAGGACGCATTCGGCGGATCGGAGGCGGTTGATTCAGGCGCCGTATCGGCCAAAGAGCCCGCCGCTTGGGCTGCGGCGACCAGCTCGCTGATCATCGGCGCATCGTCGCCTGGCGGTTCGGCGGCGTTGATTTCAAGCGCGCTGATGATGGCCCGCAAAATATCATTGACCTGTAGTAGCGCGTTGATGATGCGATGGTTGGGCCGGATGTGGCCGTCGCGCATTTTGCCGAGTACAGATTCGGCGTTGTGCGCTATTTTTTCAATCCGCTTGAGTGCAAAAAACCCGCTGCTGCCTTTGAGCGTGTGCATAGCCCGAAAAACATTGCCAAGATTTTTGCTGTTCTCGGGGTTTTTTTCAAGCTCGACGACGCCGATATCAAGCTTGTCGATGATCTCCTTGGCTTCTTCGATGAAGTCGGTGATCAGCTCGTCCTGTGCGTCCATAGCAGGTTGGGCGTGTTGGTCTGGCGCTGGCTGTTCGCGGTCCGTCCCGAGGTGGTCCGGTGGTCAAGTGGTTTTGAAAGAACTGGTCAGGGCGCGCAAGCTGTCGGCCAATTTAGACAATTCCACTGCCGTGAGTGCCACCTCCTTGGCGGCGACGCTGTTCTCTTCAGACAGCGAGGCGAAACTCTCTACCGTTTTGGCCACCTCTTGGCTGGTGACCAGGTTTTCAGCAATGGCGCGGCTGATATCGGTCACCAACTGCACGGCGTTGTTGGACGCACCCTGGATTTCCCGCACCGCGCCATCGGCCTTGACCGCCAGTGCCTCGCTGCGTTCAACTTCTTCGAGGTTGTGGTGCATGGTGGTCATGACCATTTGCACATTGGTCTGGATTGCCTGAATTTTGTGAGCGATGTCCTGGGTGGACAACTTGGTTCGCTCGGCGAGTTTGCGCACCTCGTCTGCGACCACGGCAAAGCCACGGCCCGAATCGCCGGCTCGGGCCGCCTCAATGGCTGCGTTGAGCGCCAGCAAATTGGTTTGTTCGGCAATGTCCTTGATTTCACTGACGATGGAGCGGATCTCGCCGGACTGTCGCTCCAGACTGACCACATTGCCAGAGGAGCTTTTGAAACTGCTAGCCAATCCCGACATGCTCTTGATCAGCGCCAGAATATTTTCACCACCCATTTGCGCGATCTCACCGGACTGCTTGACCTTGCCTGCCACTGTCAGGGCACTTTGCGCCACGTTGGAGATGTTGATGGTCATCTCTTCGGCTGTTGCGGCCATGCGAGAGGCGGTGTCGCTGCCGTTGACGGCGCCGCTGGCCACCTGGTGGGAGGAACTGGCAAGCGACTCAGCGTAAACCGCTAACTTGTTGGAATCCTGGTGCAATTGCTCGATCGAGTGCCACAAACTCAGTCGCATATCTTCGAGCTTGGCAATCAGGCTGCCTTGATGGTGGGTTTTAATCGGATTAGACAGGTCGCGTGATGCGATCAGATGGACCGCTTGGCTGGCTCTGAGCGGGTCGCCACCCAGCGTCTTGAGCGTGTAGCGCAGTGTTTGAAAACCCACCACCGAAAGCACCAGTATGGCGACAAGGCCGGCCACAATTTGGGTGGTGAAATTGACTTGGGCATCGCGCTTGCCGTCCTCTTGGTAGCGTGCGGCCAGCTTCAGGACATGGGTGATGTGGGTTTTGAGCGCTTTGGCCACCAGATCAAAAGATTGTGCCGCCTCGTTGGTGACAAGGGCACGGGCTTTTTCGGTCTCTTTTTTTTCCAGCAGCTCGAGCGCTTGATCCACGTGCTTGAAATAGTCGGCCATCAATTTTTCATCTGTTGCGGCCATAGTTTTGTCGGTATCGTCTGCCGAATATTCATTTTTAAATTTTTCTGCCATTACATCCAAGCCGTTTCGGATGCTCTGAATTTGTCCTGTCAATTCAATCTCTGCACCGCTTGTATGCACGACCTTGTTGAGCAAAGCATCGTGGCGGGCAAAGTCATAGCGCACCCGCTGAAGTAGCTCGACACTGGGCACCGTCGTGAGCAGAAAATACTCCATCCGCTGGTTACTGTCCTTGAGCTGAAGGAAACCGAGAAAAGCCACAAGAATGGATACCACGATAGGCACCACAAACGTTGAAATAATGAGCCTGGTGGCAACGCTGATCTCGGAAAGTTTCATGCCGACTCCGTTCGCATAGCTTGCCAAAAATTATTGGCTGAAAAAAATGAGATAGGCCAAAAGATCTTGCCTGGCTTTGGGATTGGATAGACCTTCGTATTTCATCTTGCCACCAGGTACCACCTTGGCGGGGGCGGTGATATAGGCGTCTAATTTTTCTTCAGTCCAAACGATGCCGCTGGATTTGATCGCGCCCGAGTAGTCGTAGTCGCTCAGGGTTGCAGCCTTGCGGCCGACCAGACCATAGATGGAGGGGCCCTTTTTGTTCTTGCCCTCTTTCATGGTGTGGCATTCGGAGCATTCGGCCGAAAATACCTTGGAGCCAAGTTTGACGTCGCCTGCGGCCCAACTCGGGCCGATGCAGGCCATGCCAAGTATCAGCGCTGCGATGGCTGACATGCATTGGGGAAAAAAGCTTGCTCCTCGAGTCACTGGGCGTGGAGAGTCGTTCTGGTTCATGGTGCTGGCCTTGAGCGGATCTGCCTGTATTCGGACGGTTAATTCGGACGGTTAGACGGGCAATAGCCGGGTTGGTTTCAGTGCTGCCAAGTGCCAGCAGCGACTGGATGGCTTATGGGACTATGATAATTTGGCGAATTCAATATATTTTACAGTTTGCTTTGAGTTTGGCACAGCG
>CAMATS010000061.1 GCA_945861195.1 Rhodoferax sp. OV413 | reverse complement strand
TGGGCCGCCTGCTCCTGAATAAAGGCTTGCTGCAATTTACTGGGTTTGCCCTTGACGCTCAAACCTTCGAGCGTGACAACCGAGCGCCCGCTGACGGCGGACAAGGGTACGACACAGCTGCGCAAGGGGTCGCCATTGACCAGCACTGTACAAGAGCCGCACTGAGATTTACCGCAACCGAATTTTTGACCATTGAGTTGAAAGTCATTGGAGAGGATATGCAGCAGCGGCTCGGATTGGTCGGCGTTGGACTTGACGTCGACGCCATTGAGTTTGAAATTGATCAACAGGTCACTCCTTGAAATAAGTTCGCAGGATAACCCCAAATTGATGTCTTTGCTTGGCACCAAATAACTTACGGATAAGCCATTCAACCGCACGAGGCGCAATATAGACCTCAGCAACAGGCCTCGAACCCGTATGGTCAAAAATATTCGTCCGAACCAATTTCCAGATCAAAACCACCCTGTTGACAGCCACCGCCGCCAACCCCGCGCCAAGCCACTCAACCCAGCGTGGGCAGCCGCAGCCCCCGGTGAGCACGACCCAAGCGCCATACCCTAGACCGTGGCTGGCTATGCAGAGACCCTGGGCAGGCGTTTGGGATTTTTGACCATACGAGCAGACACTGTGCCGGCAGGTGTTTGGGATTTTTTGACCATAGGGGATTTTTCCGGATTTCCGCCCAAAAACCCCAAGTCTGACTTTCGACGTTCAAATCGAGACCAGACTGAAGCACCCTATTCATCAAGCAAATCATTAACTTACGACGCTCCAACGTGTCAACGTTGGGACACTACTGATATTGGCAATCTGTTCTCGCTCCGACGCAACCCATGCGATTTCGGATGGTTTAGGCGACTGAACGACATCGCAAAGGCGTTTGAATCGCCGCAAATGCGCCTCATGGGCAGTCTTGGCCTACCCCATGGTTGGGAGACAACGCTCTAAGCCACCAAGGTCCGCTTGAAAAAGTCTAGCGTGCGCGACCATGACAACTCGGCGGCTGGCGGGTTGAAGCGTGGTGTGGAATTGTTGTGAAAACCGTGTACCGTGCCGGCATAGACATAAGCTTCATGCCCAACGCCCTGCGCCTTGAGTGCAGCCTCAAAGGCGGGCCACTGCCCGTTGATACGGGGATCATCGCTGGCGAAGTGCAGCAGCAAATCGGCCTTGATCTGCGGGACCTTTGAGGCCTCAGCGGCAGAGCCATAAAAAGGAACGCCACAACGCAGATCACCGCCTAACTCGACTGCCAAGTGGTTGACGATCCCGCCGCCCCAGCAAAAGCCGGTCGCGCCCATTCGGCCGTTGGCCAGCGGGTGACTCTTGAGGAAGACCGCGCTGTTGAGCATGTCTTGGTTGAGTTTTTTAGGCTCAAGAGCGGCCTGGAGTTTGGTTCCTGCATCGTCATTACCCGGGTAGCCCCCAACCGGAGCCAAGCCATCTGGCGCCAGCGCCAAAAAGCCGGCCAGACCCAAGCGCCTCGCCACGTCTTCAATGTAGGGATTGAGCCCGCGGTTTTCATGAATGACCAAGACCGCCGGATGCGGCCCAGCCTTGGCGGGCTCCACCAGATAGGCCTTCATCTGTCCGGAACTGCCGCCCGCAGAGGCGTACTGAACATACTGGGTTTTGATGCGCTCGTCGGTGTTGGCGACCGTCTGGGCATTGGCATAGCGGGGAAACAAGGCCTGTGCCATGGCCAAGCCGCCCACCACGGCAGCACTGGCACGGGCCAGAAACTCACGGCGGTCCATGCCACCATGGCAGTACTCGTCATAGAGGGCATAAATTTTGGGGTCTATGGTCTGGGCAGAATCAGTTGGGTGCATGGGAAGTTAGCTGTGAGCTTGTAAGTGAGGACGAGAGAAATTATGCCTGCCGTTTGGCCAGCCCAGGATGGCCACGGGTGGGCTGGGCCTTTTTACGACCGAAAACCTCAGGACCAACTAAACTAAATTGGCCTGCCGCAAACCAGTACACATCCATGAACCCAGCAAAAGCACAACTCTCTCTTGCCTTGGCCTTGACGCTCGCCTGCGTGTTCAGCGCCGCAGCCGCGCCCACTGTCGAGGTGCTGGCCCGGGGTTTGCAACAGCCCTGGGCCGTGGCTTTTTTGGCCGATGGGCGCTTTTTGGTCACCGAGCGACCCGGACGTTTGCGCCTGGTCGACGCCAGCGGTCGGCTCGGTGAGCCGATCAAAGGCCTGCCGGAGGTCGATGCAGTGGGCCAGGGTGGGCTGCTCGATCTGATCACCGATCGCAACTTTGCAGCCAACCGCCGGCTCTATTTTTGTTTTGCCGAACCCAGTAACAACGGCAACTCCAGCGCCCTGGCCTCGGCTCGCTTGTCTGCCGACGAAACCCGTTTGGAAGACCTCAAAGTGCTTTTCAGCCAGCGGCCAAAAGTCGCCGGCAACCTGCACTTTGGCTGCCGCATTGCGCAGGCCCCCAATTCAAACCTGTACCTGACACTGGGCGAGCGCTATTTCAAAATGGCCGAGGCCCAGTCATTGGACAATCACCACGGAAAAATTGTCCGTATTCGGCCTGACGGCAGCGTGCCGGCCGACAACCCTTTTGTCAACCGCAAAGGTGCCCTGCCCGAAATTTGGAGCTACGGACATCGCAATGTTCAGGGCGCGACCTGGGGCCCGGACGACCGGTTGTGGACCCATGAGCACGGACCCCAGGGCGGCGACGAGATCAACCTGCCGCTGGCAGGTCGAAATTACGGCTGGCCGGTCATCAGCTACGGCGAAAAATACGGTGGCGGGCCGATTGGAGAGGGCATCACGGCCAAGACCGGCATGGAGCAGCCCATGCATTATTGGACCCCATCGATCGCACCCTCAGGCATGGCCTTCATCACCAGCGAGCGTTATGGCAAAGCCTGGCAGGGTAGCTTGTTGGTGGGCTCGCTTAAATTTCGCTACCTGGCCCGCTTGCAGCTCGATGGACAGCGGGTCTTGCTAGAGGAAAAACTGCTGCCAGACCTGGGCCAAAGGGTGCGCGATGTCCGCGAAGGGCCGGACGGCCTGATCTATTTGCTCAGCGACGAGAAAAACGGACAGTTGATGCGTTTGCGCCCTTGAAAGCGGATCAACGCAGGGCAAGCGCCCTCACTCAATCTTGATATTGGCTGTCTTGACGACGGTAGCCCACTTGCTCATCTCAAGCGGGATACGCGCCTGAACTTCTTCTGACGTGCCGCCGGTGACCACAATGCCCAAAGCCAGCAGTCGCTCGCGCAGATCAGCCTGCCTGAGCACCTCATTGGCCACCCTGTTGAGCATGGCGATGATGTCGCGCGGCGTGTTGGCCGGTGCAAACAGGGTGTAGTTGGTGGCGGTTTCAAAGCCGGGCAGCCCGGCTTCGGCCATGGTGGGAACATCGGGCAACATGGCCGAGCGCTGGGTGCTTGCAACAGCCAGGGCGCGCGTTTTTCCGGACTTGATGTGCGGCAGGTGCGCGGGCATGCTGTCCATGGTGATTTGTACCCGACCGGCCAAAAGATCAGGCAAGAACTGCGTGGTCCCCTTGTAAGGCACATGAACCAGGTCCACACCGGTTTGTTGCTTGAACATCTCCATGTTGAGGTGGTGCAGTGCGCCAGTGCCGGTGGATGCAAAGCTCAAAGAGCCCGGGCGAGCCTTGGCCAGCGCGATCAGCTCCTGAACCGACCTGGCCGGGAGGTCGGCGGTGACGATCAGACCCACCGTCCCAAAGCCGACTTCCACCACTGGCGCAAAGTCGCGGCGCATATCAAAGCCCAGGCTTTTTTGGAACAAAGGTGCAGTGGAGTAATCGATCACGCTGCCCAGCATCAGGGTATAGCCGTCTGGCGCACTCTTGGCCAGCGCATCGCCGCCAATGGTGGCACCAGCACCGGGTTTGTTGTCGACAATGATTTGTTGTCCCAAACGCGCCGCCAGCCGCTCGGCCAACAAGCGCGCCACGGTGTCAACGCCGCCGCCGGGCGGATAGGGGGCGATCAGCTTGATCGATTTATTCGGGTAGGCCTGCGCATTGGCGCTAGACACCCATGGGGTGGAGCCCAGTTGAATGACAAAAAAAAGTGCCAGCCAAGTTGCCAGCGTTCTGCAGTGACTGTGTTGCATGCTTGAAGAACCTTAGTCTTTGGGTTTAGTCGGCAATGATGTTGGCAGACCGGACGACCGCGCCATAACGCAGCAGATCGCGCTGCATCTCCTGCCCAAACTTGTCAGCAGTGCCGGGGCTTGCGGCCATGCCCAGGCCGCTCAGGCGCTCGCGCACCGCCGGGTCGTTCAGCACCGCGTTGAGTTCAGCGTTGAGCTTATCGACAATACTTTTTGGCGTTTTGGCAGGCGCGAGCAAACCGACCCAGGAATTGATATCAAAATCAGCCAAGCCGTTTTCAATGAAGGTGGCCACGTCAGGCAGGGAACTGGCCCGCTGGGCGCTCGAGACCGCCACCGCATGCAGTTTTCCGGCCCTGATGTGTGAGATGGCTCCGGCAATTGCGGTGTAGACCAGCGGAATATTGCCACCCAAAACATCAGTCATGGCCTGCCCGCCGCCCTTGTAGGGGATGTGGGTGAGGTTGGCGCCAGTGCGTTGCTTGAGCAGTTCGCCCGCAATGTGCGGTGTGCCTCCGGTGCCCGAGGTTCCGTAAGACAAGCCGCCGGCCTGTGTTTTGGACAGAGCAATCACCTCTTTGAGGCTCTTGGCAGCCAATGCGGGATGAGCCACCAGGATCAAAATCGCATCGCCGATTTTTCCCACTGGCGCAAAGTCCTTCACGGTATCAAAACCGACCTTGGCAAACACATGCGGGTTGATGACCATGGTGCCATCAAAGCCCAGCAACAGGGTGTAACCATCAGGCTCTGCGGCGGCCACCAACTGGGTGCCAATGTTGCCCGATGCGCCGGGGCGGTTGTCCACCACCACCTGCTGCCCCAAACGCTTGGACAACTGCTCGGCAATCAAACGCCCGCTGGTGTCGGTGACGCCTCCCGGGGTAAATGGCACGATCAGTCGAATCGGTTTGAGCGGGTAGGCAATTTGCGCAAACGACGGGACGGCAAGCGCTGTGAAGGCAAGGGCCAAGCCGGCAATCAGACCTGTGGACAGCACACCTCGAAGCCAATATCTCGCCCGAAGGATGAGAGGAAATTTCATAGAACTCTCCGTGTATTTTTGTACTGCTACAACTCGCCTAGCACTGCCCTGCATGGCCCGGCTCGCACAGCACTTGAAGCCGATGTTTTCGGGCCCTCGGGTCTGGTGCCGACAAAGAATGATCAAATCAGTCTAGCTGAATTTAACCATTTTTTCTCTTTAAGCCCATGGAACTGAACCTGCGCGACAAACATATTTTAATTACGGGCGGTAGCAAAGGCATTGGCCTGGCCTGCGCACACGCGTTTTTAGAAGAGGGTGCGCGGGTGAGTTTGGTGTCGCGCGACATGCGCAATCTCGAGGCTGCGCGCGCTCTGCTGCAAGCGCTTTTTTCGCCTCAAAGCATTCACACCGTGGCGGCCAATTTACGCGACGCTCAGGCAGCCCTGTCTGCACTGGATTCCGCACAAGCCGCATTTGGGCCAGTCGATGTGCTGGTGAATTCAGCCGGCGCTGCCAAACGCACACCAGCGCCCGAACTCACCGTCGAGGCTTGGGCCGATGCGATGCAGGCCAAGTACTTCACCTACATCAACATGATCACGCCCGCCATCCAGCGCATGGCTGCACGCGGCCAGGGCGCGGTGGTCAACGTGGTGGGCAGTGGCGGCAAAGTGGCAAGCCCGATTCACCTGCCTGGCGGCGCAGCCAACGCCGCCCTGATGCTGGCCAGCGCCGGTTTGGCAGCCGCCTACGCCGGCCAAGGCATTCGCGTGAATGCCATCAACCCTGGGCTGACCCTCACAGACCGCTTGCACGAAGGTTTTGCCGCTGATGCCCGACTCAAGGGCATCAGTGCCGATGAAGTTATGACGCAGGCCGTTGCCCGCATTCCGCTGGGCAGGATGGCCGAACCAGCAGAGATCGCCAACGCCGTGGTATTTCTGGCCTCGTCCAAGGCCAGCTACATCACCGGGATTTGCATGAGCATGGACGGCGCATTACACCCGGTGGTGGTGTGATAAGACTAGGCGCTATCACAGGCCTACCGCGCACGGTTTTTCACATGGGCAGGCGTGTCGACCCATTTCAAAAATTTCAATACGACTTTGGCATGCCCAGCACATGCTCGCCAATGTAAGACAAGATCAGGTTGGTGGAAATGGGAGCAACCTGGTAGAGACGGGTTTCGCGAAACTTACGCTCAATATCGTATTCGGCAGCAAAGCCAAAACCACCATGGGTTTGCAGGCATACATTGGCGGCCTCCCAAGAGGCATCTGCTGCCAAAAGTTTAGCCATGTTGGCCTGTGCACCGCAGGACTTTTGTGCATCAAACAGCCGGGCTGCCTCGTAGCGCATCAGACTGGCCGCCTCGACATTCACATAGGCTTTGGCAATTGGAAACTGAATGCCCTGATTTTTTGCAATCGGCCGCTCAAACACCACACGCTGGTTGGCATAGTCACGCGCCTTATCAACAAACCAATAGCCATCTCCCACACATTCAGCAGCGATCAAAATACGCTCGGCATTCAGCCCATCAAGAATATATTTCAGCCCCTTGCCTTCTTCTCCGATACGGTTCTCCACCGGAATTTCCAGGTTGTCGATGAAGATTTCATTGGTCTCGTGGTTGACCATGTTGCGGATGGGGCGCACGGTGATCGACTTACCCACCGCCTCGCGCAAGTCAACCAGAAACACCGACAAGCCTTCTGAGCGTTTTTTAACGGCTGCCAGTGGCGTGGTGCGCGCCAACAGCAGCATGTAGTCAGAGTGTTGCAGGCGCGATGTCCAGACTTTTTGGCCATTGACCACATAGCGGTCTCCAAGACGCTGTGCAAAGGTCTTGAGCTGCGTGGTGTCGGATCCGGTGGTGGGCTCGGTGACCGCCATGGATTGCATGCGCAGTTCACCACTGGCAACCTTGGGCAGCAAGGCTTGCTTTTGCGCCTCTGAGCCGTGACGCACAACACAGGCCATCACATACATCTGGCCATGGCAGGCACCCGAGTTACCGCCAGCCCTGTTGATCTCCTCCATGATGACACTGGCTTCAACCAGGCTCAGATTAGTGCCGCCATATTCTTCGGGAATCAGGGCAGAGAGCCAACCGGCTTTGGTGAGGGCTTCGACAAATTTTTCGGGGAAAGCACGGGCTTGGTCAAGGTCTTGCCAATAGCGCGAGTCAAACTGCGAAACGACGCTTCGCACACCGTCGCGCAGCGATTCAAAATTGTTGTCAGCAGGCATGATCAGACAGCTGCGCGCACCCATCTCAGGCAAAAGCGTAGGGCCCGCCGCGTGCCAGCGCCTGCAAGTAGGCGGGTCTGGCGTGAATGCGCTGCAAAAAGGCCATCAATCTGGGCCGGCTGGCATCAAGGCCGGCACGCTGTGCTGCGGCTTCGAGAGGAAAGCTCATCATGATGTCGGCGCCAGTCAGCGCGTCGCCTGCAAACCAGGTGCTGCGGCCCAGTTCGGCCTCCAAAAAGTCAAGCTGGCGAGTCAGGTTGGGGCGTACCATCAGGTCCATCACGGTCTTGCTGATACCCCGAGCAACAGGGCGAATTAAAAAGGGCATCGGGCCATTGGAGATGCGATCAAAAATCAGGGAAATCAGCAGCGGGGGCATCATGCTGCCCTCTGAGAAGTGCAGCCAGTAGCGGTAGCGCAGTGCCTCAGGGCTGTTAGGCCCGGGCAACAAACGCCCTCCACCGTGGTGATCCAGCAGGTACTCGACGATGGCTCCTGTCTCGGCCAGTGTGACGCCAGCATCGGTGATCACCGGCGACTTGCCCAGAGGATGGACCGCCAACAGCTCAGGCGGCGCCAGCATGCTCGTGGCATTGCGCTGGTAGTGCTTGATCTCGTAAGGTAGACCCAACTCTTCCAGCAACCACAGCACGCGCTGAGAACGAGAATTGTTGAGGTGGTGAACGACGATCATCAAGGGGCTCCGGTGCGTGGCTGGGCTAGGTCTTCCAGCCCATGATAACCAGCCCAGTACTCTTGCGGCGCCAACTGCTAGGGCGCCGAGCAGGCCCTTGGCCGCTTGATGGGCTTGAGGCCCTGCTCAAGGGCTGCGCACCAGCCAAACATAAATTTTTTGGGTTGACACATCCACATAATCCAGGAAACCGTTGTAAAAATTAACAATCCAGGAGGCTTGGCTGTTGATGTCTGGATTGGTCAGGTTGGCAGGGTAATTCGGGTTGGTCGTGGCGGTCCAGACCGCCTGGGCAAATGGTGATGACGATGCATTTTGCGGAAAGATAGTCTGGTTAACAGCGCGGCCAGAACTCGCAGCTGATTCGGTGGCAGAAATCAGGACTTCTTTTGGTATGGCGTCACTCCAGCCAGCACTGCCTGGCGTTGGATAGGCAAACGAACCGCCAATGGGCGCACTGGGGGGTAAATTGCCTCGAAAAAACGCAAAACCCTTGACCATGCCTTGACCGCTTTGGCCAATTTGCTTGAAGCCCGGCTTGGGCGAGGCGAAACTGCCACCCGTGGGATAGTCGTCAGCCGTGTAATTACCGCGAAAAAAAGCGTAACCGGTGATTTGAGACACGTTTTTGATCGCCGTGCCTGAGCCTGTGCCCGGCCCGGTGGCGGTAAACACCAGACCAGCCAAGTTGCTTGCGGCGCCGATCAGCTTGAAATCGGTGGAGCCCACGGCTTGTATGGTGTAAGAGGTGCCAGTCACGAAGGAGCCCGCTGTCATCATCTCGTTTTGCGTTCCTGCTTCACCGCGCATGATGACTTTGGGCGAGGTCGGGCTTTCTCGCAAATAAACATCGTTACCGGTGGGCGGGAAATACCAAGACTCGCCATTGGTGCTGAATTCCCGCTTGCTACCGGTCTTGAGCTCTTCCGGCTCCGACCACTTGGCATCCTGGGGTTCAGCCCCGTAAGGTGTAAAAACCCGCTTGCTCATCCACAGCGAGGTCTTTTGGTCTGCCGGCTCTGCGGGTACGCCGTCGCGCCAGCCATAGCCAGTCTCTCCAGCAATCTTGAGCACGGAGCTCGTCGACTTCTCTCGCAAATACACCTTGTCAAAGGTGGGCTTGCTGTCCCATGTTTTGCCGTCCACACTGAACTCAAAATTTGCAGCGGGGTTGGAGATTGTGGTCGGCAGACTCCAAACTGCTGCCTGCTCCCAACCGCCAGTCTCAGTGAAGGTACGCTGACTCATGTACAGGGCGCTGCTGGTGTCAATCTTGTATTTCCAAACCCCGGTGCATTTTCTGTCAATCAAGCCAGCCAACTCGCTTCGGCTTGGTAGTCGCCATGGTTTCGCTGTTGTGGCAGCGCTTAACGCCAAAGCCTGGGCCTCCTTGTAGCTCGCTGGCTTGGCTGTCCCGGTGCAGGTGGCGCCGCTCAAACCCTCGACACATCGCTTCCATTTCAAGCCGGTCACGGTATCTGTTACCTCGTCGACGCTCACCGTGTAGCGCGAATCCGGCCGGCTAACTTCGATGCCCGGATGACACCGGCCAACATCGGCTGTTTTTGCTGCT
>CAMATS010000060.1 GCA_945861195.1 Rhodoferax sp. OV413 | reverse complement strand
GGCGGGCCGTCGCCCAGCAGCTGCTGGCGCACCCGGCTGGACAAACCGTCTGCTCCGACCAGCAGGGCCCCCTGGGTCTGGCGGCCGTCAGCATGGTGCAGGCAGGCACGCGCTGCATCCTGATCAAATCCGGTGATGGCCTGCCCCAGCTGCAGCTTCGCACTGCCGCAGGCCTGTACCGCCTGTAACAGCAGCGCCTGCAGGTCGGCCCGATGCACCGTGGCATAGGGCGCGCCATAACGGACCAGCGCCTGCTCGCCCAAACGCAGTCGCCCCAGCAGAGTGCCCCTTTCGGCACTTCGGATGAGCAGGTTTTCTGGGTAGGCTGCCACTGCCTCCAGAGCGGTCTGCAGGCCCCAACCCTTCAGCAAGCGCGTCACATTAGGCCCAAGCTGAATACCCGCACCCACCTCGGCAAGGGCTGGGCTGCGCTCAAACAGCTGCACGGGCACCCCGATGCGGGCACAGGCCAGAGCGGCGGCCAGGCCGCCAATGCCGGCACCCGCCAACAACACCGGCTGCCGTATGGGCTGACTCACCGAATGCGCGCCAAGATGGCCGCTGGCAGCACGGGCAGCAGTCGCGCCACCAGCGCCCAGGGCCAGGCCGGCACGGTTGCGGTTTGTACCCGGCGCTCGATCAGATCAACCAACAGGCGACCGCCTCGTTCTACCGGAATGACAAAAGGTCGGCTTTTGGCAGCTTGGTTGATCGGGGTGTCAATGAACCCAGGCGACAAAGTCGTGACCAGGATGGCGCTGCCCCTCACTTCTGCGCGCAGGGCCTCAAGATAGTTGGTGACCGCCGCCTTGCTGGCGCCATACACGCCGCCGCCGGGCAGACCGCGAAACGCCGCCACCGAGCTGATTCCCACCAGATGCCCGCACCCCTGCGCCCGAAAATAAGGCATGGCAGCGTCTACCGTGGCCATTAGCCCGATCACATTGGTGTCTATCGTGTCGCGCACCCGCTCAAAGGGCAGCTGACCGATACGCCCGTGGTTGCCAATACCAGCGTTAGCCACCACGATGTCGATGCGGCCCAGGGCCGTGCATGCCTCGCCGAACACCCGTACCACCGCGGCGGCGTCGCGCACGTCAAGCTCAGCAATATGCACTTGGCCGGCGCCGGCCTGTTGCAAGCTCAGGCGCAAGGCCTGCAGGACATCGAGGCGGCGTGCAGACAGGGCCAGCTGGTAGCCGCGACGGGCAAATTCAATCGCCATCTGCCGCCCCAGCCCAGACGATGCGCCAGTGATGAAAACGCTTTTCGAGTTGTTGTCGGATGGCTTGTTCGTGAATTGATTCATGTTGTGACGGCTCAATGGAGGTAGCGAAAAAGGTTTTGACTTGGCAACAGCATGGGCAAGCGCACCATCAACGTTAAGTCGGGATTGTCCATGAGGGTTTGGCGTGCGGTGGATGCAGTGACCAAGCAGGTTTGTCCTGACTGGGGCGTCCATGGCTTGGGCTGTGGAGAAGGAAGAAGGTCGAAAATGACCGCGCATGCGCCGCCTGCACCCAAACAGCACCGCTGTGCGCCTCCTGGACCATCCCGACTCAGAGCACAGGCCGCCGCCGCGGCAGCGCGATACCGGAAAATCTGCAGAAAGGAGATTACAAACGGTCGTGGGGCATGGTCAGGCGAGATCGCCTACCATGGGGCCTATGACACAGATCTCAGTGCTTGACCTCTCGCCGATTGTGCAAGGCGGTAACGCCGGCCAATCGTTTCGCAACAGCCTGGCGCTGGCACGCCATGCCGAGGCGCTGGGTTACCAGCGCTATTGGCTCGCCGAGCACCATGGCATGCCCGGCATTGCAAGCGCTGCCACCGCGGTCCTGCTGGCTCACGTGGCAGCTGGCACGCACAGCATCCGCGTGGGTGCGGGCGGCATCATGCTGCCCAACCATTCGCCGCTGGTCATTGCCGAGCAGTTTGGCACGCTAGAGTCGCTCTACCCAGGACGCATCGACCTCGGGCTAGGCCGCGCGCCCGGCTCGGACCAGACCACCGCGCGGGCACTGCGCCGCAACCTCGCCTCAGATTCGGACGAGTTCCCGCAGGATGTGCTGGAGCTGATGGATTATTTTGCGGCCGAACCCAAAGGCCCGGTACGCGCCGTGCCCGGTCAGGGGCTGGACATCCCGATCTGGATTTTGGGTTCGAGCCTGTATGGCGCGCAGTTGGCGGCCGCACTCGGCCTGCCCTATGCCTTTGCATCGCATTTCGCGCCGCAAGCGATGCTGCAGGCGATCGACATCTACCGCAGCTATTTCAAACCTTCGGCACGTCTGGCCAAGCCCTATGTGATGCTGGGCTTCAATGTATTTGCAGCCGACACCGATGCTCAGGCAGAAGTGCTTGCCACCTCGATGCAGCAGGCCTTTGTGAACCTGCGCAGCGGCCGCCCCGGGCGTCTGCCGCCGCCCCTGCCAGGCTACCGAGCCAGGGTTGACGGACAGATGGGCGCCATGCTGGAGAGCGTGCTGTCCTGCTCGGCTATCGGCGCACCCGCCACGGTGCAAGGGCAACTCGCCGAATTCATTGCGCGCACTGCCGCCGACGAACTGATGATCACCTGCCAAATGTTTGACCAGGCAGCTCGGCTGCGCTCTTACCAAATCACTGCCGAGGTCCGCGCTGAAATGCGCCCAGGCCCAAGCGCTGCCGCTCTTGGCACCCACGCCGGCCCCAGCGGCGCCTCCAAAGCCAGCCCGGTACGGGCTCAACCCGCTCCAGCGATGCTGGCTTGAAAGCAAGGCCGAAAACTAATTGGAATTTGTGCCAAAAACCCTGCTACAAGCCCTGACGAACCTGACCAACTGACCGCAGCGCCCTGCCCTGAATCGTCACAGGCCGATCAGACACCATGCAGGCAGGTGTTTTTGGTTTTTTGACACTATGGGGTGTATTGACAGCCCAACGAGCTTGTTCGTTACCCCAATTGCCTGCGGCTAAGCCGGCGTGTCCATCAAGGACTCAACCCATGCCAGTTGCCCAGGCAGGCAGTGGCTACGCAAGTCGTATTGGCTGATGGCGAACTCGCGTGCTGCCTGGCCCAGTCGCTGCCTTTCTTGCGGGTTGTCGCAGAGTTCGATGACATTTTGAGCGAAGCCCGCCACATCAAAAAAATCAATTAGTCGCCCGGTTTCGTTGTGCACCACGGCCTCTCGCACTGGCGCGGTGTCGCTTGCCACAATGGCACAGCCTGCGCTCATGGCCTCCAACAGGCTCCAGCTCAGCACAAAGGGGTAGGTCAGGTAGACATGCACCGTAGAGAGTTGCAGCATTTGCACAAAATCCGGGTAAGGCAGTTTGCCCAAGAAATGGACCCGGTCAAGGTCTACATTCGCTTTTACCTCATCCAAAAAAACATGGCGCCAACCTTTGTTGGCCGTGCCTGGTGAGGTGTTGGCAACGGACGGCGGTAGCGCGCCGTAGCTGACGCTGTCGCCACCCACAATGAGCACCCGGGCCTTGGGGCGTGCTTTGAGAATGGCGGGCAGGGCGCGCATGAAGATGTGGTAGCCGCGGTAAGGCTCGAGGTTGCGGTTGACGAAAGTGACGATTTCATCATCGCGCGTGAGTTTGAGTTGACCCTTTCGGGTGCCCAAGACCATATTGACTTCAGGCCTAGGGCGAACCTGCTGGGTGTCGATGCCGTCGTGCATCACGGCAATCTTGGCGCGAAAGGGCTCAGGAAACACCGAGCGCTGCCAGTGCGTGGGCGACAGGGCGCCTTGGCTGATCGGAAAATGCAGCTCGTAGTTGGCGTTTTTCAAAAACAGGCGGCAGGCGTCGTCCTCTTGGACGGGGCCGAACTCGGGGTCAAAGCCCATGTCGGCGCCTTGGGTGTGGTAGTAGAACTCGCTGTAAATCCCCATACTGGCCCTGGGCCAGACAGTCTTCAAAAACAGGCTCTCGCCCCAGCCAGGGTGGGCCACGATCAGATCTGGTTCAAAGCCGGTTTGGCGAAGTTGGACTGCGGCACGGTACGCCGCCTCTCCCCGGTACACCTTGGTCTGTAGGTCAGATAGCCAGCGGTGTCCTTGGCCTGCGGGCTGCTCATGCAGGGCGTAGGGCAGCATCTCAACCCCGGCCAACGGCGGGCAGGGGTTAATGTGCATGGCCACCACTCGGTGACCCGGCCGCGCAGCCAAGGCGGGCGCCAGGTGCTTGAATTGCCCGGGAAAATTTTGGTGAATGAAGAGAATATTCACGCGTTGACAAACTGCGGCCTTATCAGCCCACAGGGGCCTGGGGTCAGGCTTTCGTTGTTTTGGCGTTGCTGGCTGATGGTGCTGCTATTGCCGGCGCGGGTGCGGGTGCCGGTGCCGGTGCTGCTGCCGCTGGATCATTGCGTTTGAGGATGCCTTGCTCAACCATTTTGTTGATCACCTGGTTCAATTGGTCTGCCGAGCGCAAAAAACCTTGGATCGACATCGCCATGCTGCCAACTTTGCTTGGCGTAGGGGGCGTGTTGGCGGCGGTTTGGGCCACAGTGATGAGATCAAAGCGCACAACGCCATCGACCAGGGTGATATTGTCAAAGCCGTCTACGAAGATTGAGTTTTGCGACATGGGACGCTCCAGTTAGAAGATGTTTTTGCAGTTGGCAGGGTTGGGTCAGCTGATACTGAATGGTAACAAGCTTCAACCGGGCCAAGGCGTGAGCGACCAGGGCCCCTGGGTCAGGTCAATGCGCTCGCCACCATGTGCGGAATGCTCTGCCGCCAGGCCAATGACCACTGCCTTGAGGCCGTCAGTCAGGCTTACCTCCACCGCTTGCTTGCCTTGCAGCACTGCCAGAAACTTTTGGTGCTGGTAGAAGGTGGAGCCGTTGTGGTCGCCGGCGGCCAGCAGCAGCGGGTCGACCGGGATTTCCAGCAGGCGCGGCCCAGCCGGCTGGCGTGGGCTGACGATCAGCTGCGCCACTGGGGCTTTGCCCAATAGCGCAGCTGGCCAGAAACGGCCCGGGCCCGGTACCTTGCATTCGAGTTTGCCTTTGGGCCCGACCACACTGATTTCTTCTTGGTAGCGCGAGCCTTCGGCAAACATGCAGAGTTCGAGCAGCGCGCGCCGGCCACCGGGGAAATCAAGCACCACAAAGGCGTTGTCCAAAATATCGGGCCGGCCATCCGTGTAGCGCTCATCAAGGTGGTTGTGGTTTTGTCCGCCTGAGGCATACAGGCGAATCGGATCGGCCTGCATCACCAGGCGCATCAGGTCAAAGAAGTGGCAACATTTCTCTACCAGGGTGCCGCCGGTGTTGCGATTAAACCGGTTCCAGTCGCCCACCTTGGCCAGGAAGGGGTAGCGGTGCTCGCGGATTGACAGCATCACCGCTGGTCCGCAGGCCTGAGCGATGCGCACCTCGCCGAGCAGGCGGGCAATCGGCGGCATGTAGCGGTATTCCATGGCGGTCCAAATCGGCGCCGGGTAGCTCAGGGCGAGTTGACGCAGCTCGCGCACGGCCGCCAAGTGGGTGCAGGCCGGTTTTTCCAGCAGCAGTGGCAGGGGCCGGGACGCGGCGATCTGCAGCAGCTGCTCGGCATGGCAATGGTTGGGGCTGGTGATGACCAGCGCATCAAGCCCGGGGTGTTGCAGCAGTGCTGCCAGAGACTCCAGTTGATGTGCGGCCGGCGCCAAGGCCTGGCTGAGCGCGCGCATGCCCGCATCGGGCTCAAAGATGGCGGCGACCTCAATGTCTGGCAACAGCGCCATGTTGCGCAGGTGCTCCTGCCCCATCATGCCGCAGCCCAGCAGCCCGTAATGTTTTTTGCTCATGCGGCCCCCGGTCTGTTTTCAGCCTTATAGCTGAATCGAATGTCGCTGCACCGAATGTCGCTGCATCGAATTGACAAAGTCATACACTATTCCTACACTATATCAAGCTCGTCCACAGGGTGTTTTTGCGAAAAGGTATTGTCATGATTGTTCCGGTTAAAAGTGCTGCCTTGAATGCCGCTGAAGTGGCCTGGTTTGCGCCTTTGTGTTCAGACGATTACCGGCATTTGGGCGTGCCGGAGGGGGCTTTGCGCAGCAGTTGGGAAAACACTCGGGCGGTGGCCACGCGGGCCGATGCGCTCGGCTACCGCAATATTTTGTGCCCTTCTTCCTACCAAGTGGGGCAGGACACCTTGAGCTTTGTGGCGGCCATGGCCCCCCTGACCACGCGCATGAATTTTCTGGCCGCCATCCGTTGTGGCGAAATGCAACCCATCATGCTGGCGCGCACCGTGGCTACTTTGGACCACATGCTGAGCGGGCGCTTGATTTTGAATGTCATCTCGTCTGATTTTCCGGGCGAGACGGCCAGCAACGACTACCGCTATCGCCGCTCTTGGGAAGTGGTCGAAATACTCAAGCAGGCCTGGTGCCAGGATGAGATCAATTACCAGGGAGAAATTTACCAATTCAAGGGGCTCAACACCGATCCTGTACGGCCGTACCAGCAGGGCGGGCCGCTGCTTTATTTCGGCGGCTACTCCCCGCAGGCGGTTGATTTATGCGCCGCCCACTGCGATGTGTACCTGATGTGGCCCGAAACCGAAGACGCGCTGGCTGAGCGCATGCGCACCGTGCATGCCCGCGCCGAGCACTATGGCCGGGTGCTGGATTACGGTCTGCGGGTGCACATGGTTGTGCGCGACACCGAAGCCGAGGCCCGGGAGTACGCGCGCGAGCTGGTGTCGCAACTTGACGACGAGGAGGGCCGCAAAATCCGCGAGCGCGCACTCGATGCCAAAAATTTTGGTGTGGCCATCCAAGCGCAAAACCGCGACAAGGCCGACCACGAGGGTTTTATCGAGCCCCATCTCTGGACCGGCGTGGGCCGGGCCCGTTCAGGCTGCGGCGCGGCGCTGGTGGGCAGCGTTGACCAGGTGTTGAGCAAGATCGAGCGTTACATGGCGATGGGCATACGGGCGTTTATTTTTTCCGGTTATCCTCACCTGGCTGAGTGCGAAATTTTCGGCACCAAGGTGCTGCCGCACTTGAGTACCTGCTCGTTGCCTCATGTTTACGCACGAGTGCCCGCCACCAGCCCGGCCACCCCGCTGGGCCAAGGAGTAAGAAGATGATCCCTTCGCTCAAAATCCATTCCTCCCTGCCGGCCTTCAGCCGTCTAATTTATGGCGCCTGGCGCCTCGCTGATGGCAGCAACCCGAGTGCGCAGGACACGCTGACCATCATCGAGGTCTGCCTCGAGCAGGGCATCAGCACCTTCGACCATGCCGATATTTACGGGAATTACCGCTGCGAGACCCTGTTTGGCGAGGCCTTGAAGCTCAAGCCGAGCCTGCGTGAGCGGATGCAGTTGATCAGCAAGTGCGACATCATGCGGATGTCCGATGCCTACCCGGAGCGCCGCGTCAAGCACTACGACACCAGCCCCTCGCATATCCGCGGCTCGGTGGCCCACACACTCAAGCGGCTGGGCGTAGAGCAAATTGAGCTGCTGCTCTTGCACCGGCCAGATCCCTTGATGGATGCTGGCCAAACCGGTGCCTGCCTGGACGCTTTGGTGCAAGAGGGCCGGGTAGCCGCGGTGGGCGTGTCGAACTTCAAATCCTGGGATCTTGACCTACTTCAGTCGGCCATGCGCAGCACCCTGGTGACCAACCAGATCGAGATCAGCCTGCTCGAGCGCAGCAGCTTTCATGACGGCACCCTGGCGCACAGCCAGCGGCTTGGCCTGCCGCCCATGGCCTGGTCGCCCTTGGCCGGTGGAGCGGTGCTGGGTGATGGTGAGGCCGCCCGGCGCTTGCGCCCGGCCCTGCAGCGCATCGCTGAGCAGCATGGGGTGGCGCCAGATGCGGTGGCGCTGGCCTGGTTGCTGGCGCATCCGGCACGCATCATGCCCATTGTTGGCACTCGGCATCCTCAGCGCCTGGCACGCCTGGCGGACGCGTTCAAGGTCTCGCTTGACCGCGAAACCTGGTTTGAATTGTGGACCCTGGCCGCTGGTCAGGATGTGCCCTGAGCGCGCGCCACAGTCCCCATGGCCCGGCTCAAGACTTCGGGCATCGGGTACGATCCAGCCATGTAAGGGCGGATAGTTCCTTTAGCTACCCCCGCTAATTTTTTTAACTCTGGAGTAAATCATGTCGAACCGTCGTCAATTTATGATGCAAGTCAGTCTAGGCAGTGGTGTTTTGGTAGCTGGCAATGCCATGGCCCAAGCGCCCTTGGTGAATGAGGCCGATGGCCAGGCAACGGCGCTGGGCTACAAGGCTGATGCCAGCAAAGTTGATAAGGCCAAGTTTCCTAAATTTGCCGCTGGACAAATTTGCGGTAACTGCGTGCTGTTTCAAGGCAAGGTCACCGATGTTTCAGGGGTTTGCCCGCTGTTTTCTGGCAAGCTGGTGGCCGGCAAAGGCTGGTGCAACTCTTACGTCAAGAAGGGCTGATAGCGCCACTGGCCTTGGCTTTCGGCAGGCCAGGGCCACTGGCATGGGCAGGCTGGCACCGGTTTTTTTGCACCGAGCCAACTCTGCTTGAGCAGCGCCCCATGCAACTGCAGGACATTCTGTATTCCCAAGGTTTTGGTACCCGGCGAGTTTGTGCTGGATTGATTCAGCAGGGCCTGGTTCAGGTTTACCAAGAGTCCGGCGCCATGCCGGTTTTGGTTCATGACTCAGCCGCCGAACTATCCCCTGCTGGACTGCGAATTCGGGTGCAAGGGGTCGACTGGCCTTACCACCGCTTGGCCTACCTGATGCTGCACAAGCCCGGTGCCACCGAATGCTCCCACAGGCCCTCCACCTACCCCAGCATTTACAGCCTATTGCCATCCGCCCTGCGCCTGCGGCCACAAAAAAGCGCGGTTCAGGGCGTGCAGGCGGTCGGGCGGCTTGACCAAGACACCACCGGCTTGCTGCTGTTGACCGACGACGGACAGTTCATACACCGCATGAGTTCACCACGCCATCACATACCCAAGGTGTACGAAGTGGGCGTGCGGCACCCGCTGGATGCCGGCCAACTCAGCCGGCTGCTCGCCGGGGTGGTGCTCGATGACGACCCGGCACCGGTGCGCGCTGCCGCCTGCGAGGCGTTAAACGAGCATCAGCTGCGACTGACGCTGACCCAGGGCAAGTACCACCAGGTCAAGCGTATGCTCGCAGCCGTGGGCAACCGGGTTGAAACGCTGCACCGCTCGCAGATCGGCGGGCTGAGTTTGCCAGACGATTTGCCGCCGGGCGCCTGGCGCTGGCTCAGACCCGCTGAGCTGGGCCTGCTGCAGCCCTGACTGTCGCCGCACTACACTGCCATTTCCCCCTGCCTGAGGCCCTGCCGTGACGCTTGATGACACCCTGCAACCGATTGCCCCTGACGGGCCCGGCCGTGAGCGCCTGTGCAGGCACCCAGGCTTGCCTGGGCGCAGCGTCGCCAAAGCGTTGTGGCTGAGCCTGCTTTGCCTTGCGAGTCTGTTGTTGCCAGCGTATGCGGCACCGATTTTTGTGCTCAATTCCCTGTCTGCGAGCGTCAGCGTGCTGGACCCGCTGAGCTGGCAAGAGACCAAGCGCATATCCACCGGCAAAGAGCCGCACCACCTGTACCTGACGCCGGATGAAAAGTCGGTGATTGTGGCGAACGCCGCCTCCGATTCGCTGACCTTTATCGACCCCCGCAC
>CAMATS010000059.1 GCA_945861195.1 Rhodoferax sp. OV413 | reverse complement strand
CATCGCTCTGGGCGTGGCATGCAGCAAGGGCACCTACATCCGAACCCTGGCCGAGGATATCGGCGAGGCACTGGGCTGCGGTGCGCACCTCAGCGCGCTCAGACGGATCGAGACTGGCGGTTTTTCTGCCGCGCAGTGCATCAGCCTGTCTGAACTTGAGGCCCTGGCGCCGGCCCAGCGACTGGCCAGATTGCTTCCCGTGGCTGTGTTGCTCGGGCAGCACCAGGTCGTCACATTGGATAACGAGAATGCTGGGCGATTCCTCAGTGGTATGCGCCGGCGGGGGCATGGGCCAGATGCCAGTCGGGTGGCGGTGTATGCCGAGCAAGAACAGGCCCTGCTGGGCACGGCGCACATCAAGGCAGGGGAGCTTATACCCGGGCGCTTGCTCAGCCCCATGGAGATTCGGCAAATGTCAGAACAGGCCGACAGTTGGTGCAATGGGCCCAGCCCAGCGCCGCTGCCGGGCGAACCAACGCTTTTTGAGATCAACGAGAAAGTCAAGCATGAGTAACAAGCAAATACGAAACATCGCCATCATCGCCCACGTCGACCATGGCAAGACCACCATGGTCGACCAACTGTTGCGGCAGTCCGGCACTTTTGCCGAACACGAGAAGGTAGTCGATACCGTGATGGACAACAACGCGATTGAAAAAGAGCGGGGCATCACCATCCTGGCCAAAAATTGTGCCGTGACCTGGCAGGGCACCCACATCAACATCGTCGACACGCCCGGCCATGCCGACTTTGGTGGCGAGGTCGAGCGGGCACTGAGCATGGTTGATGGCGTGGTGCTGCTGATTGATGCGCAGGAAGGCCCGATGCCGCAGACCCGTTTTGTCACCAAGAAGGCGCTGGCCCTGGGCTTGAAGCCGATCCTGGTGGTCAATAAGGTGGACAAGCCCGGCGCACGGCCTGACTATGTGGTGAACGCTGCCTTTGATTTGTTTGACAAGCTCGGGGCGACCGACGAGCAGCTGGATTTTCCGGTGGTGTACGCCTCAGGTATCAACGGCTGGTCGTCGATGCAGGAGGGCGCCCCGGGCGAGCAGTGGGGTCCAGACATGTCAGCTCTGTTCAACACCGTGCTCAGCCATGTGCCAGCGCAACAGGGCGATCCGGCGGCGCCCTTGCAGTTGCAGATTTCGGCCCTTGATTTTTCAACTTTTGTCGGGCGCATCGGTGTCGGGCGCATCAGCGCGGGCACCATCAAGCCCTCGATGGATGTGCTGGTGATGGAGGGCCCGGACGGGCGGTCGATCAAAGGTCGCATCAACCAGGTGCTGACCTTCCAGGGCCTGGAGCGGGTGCAGACGCTGGAGGCCGGCCCGGGCGAGATCGTGCTGATCAACGGGCTCTCAGACATCGGCATCGGGGTAACCATCACCGATCCCCTGAGCCCGGTGCCACTGCCCATGCTCAAGGTCGATGAGCCAACCCTGACCATGAACTTCTGCGTCAACACCTCGCCCCTGGCCGGGCGCGAAGGCAAGTTCGTCACGAGCCGGCAAATCTGGGATCGGCTGCAAAAAGAGCTGCAACACAATGTGGCCTTACGGGTCAAAGAGACCGGCGAAGAGGGTATTTTTGAGGTGATGGGCCGCGGCGAGCTGCACCTGACTATTTTGTTGGAAAACATGCGCCGCGAAGGCTATGAGATGGCGGTCTCCAAACCGCGCGTGGTGTACAAACTGGTGGATGGCGAAAAGCATGAGCCCATCGAGATGGTCACGGTTGATATCGAAGACCAGCACCAAGGCGGCGTCATGCAGGCCCTGGGCGAGCGCAAGGCCGATCTGGTCAATATGGAACCCGACGGCCGGGGCAGGGTGCGGCTGGAATACCGAATCCCGGCCCGTGGCCTGATCGGCTTTACCAATGAGTTCCTCAACCTCACGCGCGGCTCTGGCCTGATTGCCAATATTTTTGACCGTTATGAAGCCTTCAAAGGCGAGATTGGCAGCCGCAAGAATGGCGTGCTGATCTCCATGGATGAGGGCGAAATATTTACCTACGCACTGGGCAAGCTCGATGACCGGGGCCGCATGTTTGTCCGGCCCAATGACCCGGTGTACGAGGGCATGATCGTCGGTATCCACAACCGCGACAACGATCTCGTCGTCAATGCCACGCGCACCAAGCAACTGACCAACTTCCGAGTCAGCGGCAAAGAAGACGCGATCAAAATCACCCCGCCCATCATGCTCACGCTGGAGTATGGGGTTGAGTTTATCGACGACGACGAGTTGGTGGAGATCACGCCCAAGTCGATCCGGCTTCGCAAGCGCTACCTCAAGGAGCACGAACGCAAGAAAGCTGGCCGCGAAAGCCTCTGAACGCCAGCAACTGCCGACGCCCGGTCTTTGGTGCCGGGCCAGCGGCCGCGCGGTTTGAGGCCGGCCTGCAAAAAATTTGGCCGGCTGAGGGCTGAGCGCTTTCTCAAGCCCGCCCAGCTTTGCCGGCCCCGCTGGCTTTGCCAGTCAAGCCTTATTCCGACAATCCCCTCAGGGCCACGCTGCGCCGGCGTAGCATCTCCAGCACCAGCAGCAGCATGATGGCGAAAACCACCAAGACGAAAGCGGCGGCGAGAATAGTGGGCGAGAGCTGTTCACGCAAGCCGGTCCACATCTGGCGCGGCAGGGTAGTCTGCTCGGGTCCGCCTAAAAAGAGTACCACCACCACTTCATCGAACGAGGTCGCAAAGGCGAATAGCGCGCCAGAGAGCACGCCGGGCCAGACGATGGGCAACATCACCCGCCGGAACGCTTGAACTGGCGAGGCACCCAAGCCGCGGGCAGCGCGCAACAGGCCCAGGTCAAAGCCGGTCAAGGTGGCGCTCACGGTCACGACGACAAAGGGCACACCAAGCACCGCATGCACGAGCACGATGCCCAGCAGGTTGTTGGCGATACCGAGCTTCGAGAAGAAGAAATAGGCACCCACTGCGAGTACCACCACCGGAATAATCATGGGCGACACCAGCAGCGCCGTGATCAGGCGCTTGCCCGGCAAATCACGGTGGTTTAGCCCGACCGCGGCAAGCGTTCCCAGTGTGGTTGCAATCAGAGTGGCAAGTACAGCGGTGAGCAGGCTATTTTTAATGGCTGCCAGCCAGACCGGGTTGCCAAACAACTCATCAAACCACCGCAGGCTGTATTGCCGCACCGGGAAATTGAAGTAGGGCTCTTTGTTAAAAGCCAGCGGCACAACCACCAACACCGGGGCGATCAAAAAAACCAGAATCGCCCCACAAGCCAGCCACAGAGCCCAGTGGCCCAGGCGTTGTAAGTTTGTGGTGTAGGGCGGAAAAGTCATCAACCGATCCTCACTTTGCCCAGTACCGTGATTCGGTCATAGGCCCAGTACAAGGCCAGCACGGCCGCCAGCAGAATGGCCGAGAGCGCAGAGGCAAGTCCCCAGTTCAGAGATCGCCCTATGTTGTCCGCAATAAAGTAGCTGATCATCTGGTCAGTGGCACCGCCCACCAGCGCGGGTGTGATGTAGTAGCCCAGTGCCAGGATAAAAACCAGCAGAGCACCGGCGCTCAGCCCTGGCACACACTGCGGCAGGTAAACCCGCCAGAAAGCCAGGCTAGGGCTCGCCCCCAGAGAGCGCGCTGCCCGCACATACGAGGGCGGTATCTGGCGCATCACCGAGTACAGCGGCAAAATGGTGAAGGGCAACAAAATATGGGTCATGGCCACAACAACGCCAAACCGGTTAAAGATGAGTGGCAGCGGCTCGGCAATGATGCCCAGGGACTGCAGCAAGGCGTTGACGACGCCCTCTTTTTGCAGCACCACAACCCAGGCGGTGGTGCGAACCAGCAGCGAGGTCCAAAAGGGCAGCAAAACCAATATCAGCAGCAGGTTGGCGGTCTTGTCGCGCAAGTGCGCCAACCAATAGGCCAATGGGAAGCCCAGCAAAATACACATCAGCGTGACGCTCAGGGCCACACCCAGTGTGCGCAGGTAAATCGTGATGTGGATACGCCGGTCTTCGCTTTGGCGCGCAACCGAGCCATCTTGCTGGCGCTTGAGGTCCGTGGCAGCCAGAAAAAACAGCTTGTGTTGGCTCGATTCAAGGTTGCGGATCGTGCCCCAGATGCCGGGCTTGGCCCAAGCGGGGTCAGCGGCCTCGAAAAATGGTGCCCAGGGCCCTGTCTCTTGTTCGCCAATGCGGCGGGCTGCGCGCATAAATACAGTGCGCAGGCCAATTTCCTCGATATTCAGGCGGTTGGCAATAGAGCCCGCTTTTTCTGCCTGAACTGCCTTTTTCAGGTCGTCGGCCAGGGCCGCAAACACCGGCTCTGGTGGCACTTGGCTGCGGTCGCCGCCCCAGTCAGCCAGCGCGCTGAGGGTGCGCGGCAAACCTTCGGGAACCACGGGATCATGCAGGCTGTTGAATAACACGCTGCCCAGTGGCAGCAGAAAGCTCAGGGCGACAAAAACGAACAGCGGCGCAATCAAGGCATAGGCGCGCACGCGACCGCGCCACTCTGCTTTGCGCAGGCGCCGGCCCAAATCTGCGGCGCTGTTCGTCACCATGGCTTTACCTGGCCAGCCAGGCGCTAAAGCGCTTGTTCAGGTCATCGCTGTTTTCCATCCAAAACTTGGCGTCGGTCAACATCGCGCGGCCGGGGTGGCCAGCATTGGGTAACCATGCTTTGTTGGGGTTGGACGCTGGGATCTTGGCCAGAGACGACTGGCGTGCCGGAGCATAGGGAATGTACTTGGCCTGGTCCGCCAGCGCTTGCGTAGCCGTTGCGAAGCGAATGAACTCTTGCGCTGCAGCCACATTTTTACCGCCCTTGAGGATGGCAAACATGTCCGGTATCTGGATCTGCCCATCCCACATCACGGCAAAGTCTTTTTTCTCTTTGACATTGGCATCGACGATGCGGCCGTGCCAAGCATGAGCCATGACGACTTCACCCGAGGCCAGCAGAGCTGGTGGCTGCGCGCCTGCGGTCCACCAAACGATATTGCTCTTGATGGTGTCGAGCTTTTTGAATGCTCGCTCAACGCCTGCTGGCGTGCTCAGCACCTTGTAGACATCGCCCAATGCCACGCCGTCGGCCATCAAGGCCCATTCCAGGATCACGCTCGGGTCTTTTTTAATTCCGCGCTTGCCCGGAAATTTCGCAACATTAAAAAAATCTTCCAGGGTTTTGGGGCTATTGGCGCCCATCTTGGCTTTGTCATAGGCGACGATGTTGGCATAGGTGATGTTGCCAATGGCGCAGGGCAGTACCAAGCCCGCACCGAAGTCTTTGGAGGCAGGAGAGCCATCGTCGCCGGCCGGCAGTCTGCTGGCATCGATTTTCTCAAACAGGCCCTCTTCACAGCCTTTGAGCGCCTCTGCGGGCTCCAGGTCGATCACGTCCCACTTGATGTTGCCAGTTTTGACCTGGGCTGCAATCTCGGCCAAGGCGCCGCTGTAATCTACCGATACCACCTTGATGCCGCTCTTGGCCTCAAAGGGTTTGTGCATTGACTCGACTTGACTGACGGTATAGGCGCCGCCCCACGAGGCCACTGTCAGGGATTGCTGGGCCGCGCCGGTTCCCGGTAGCAAGGAAAGGACTGCAGCGCTGGCCAATGCGATGGCGCTTAAATGAAACTTTTTAAACATGCTGTTTTCCTGTTGAGTTAAAAAACCACCCTTAGTCGCCATCTAACGCACGGCAATCGTCAGCCCGCCAACCGAGGTTGAGCATGCTGCCGGGTACCAGCGCGAGATCGCGTCCATCGTTGGGAAGCGTAACGATGAAATCTTCCAGGCCACACGCTTTCAGTCTGACGCGGGCGTGTCGGCCAAGATAAGTCAAGTCGACCACAGTGCCCGTGACGCGGGTGCCGCCGGCCTCTGGTGGCGGGTTGATGCTGACGCGCTCGGGCCTTATCGACAAGCGGGTGGCAGCGCCAAGGGCGCGAGTTGTGGCTGATTGGGCCGTGATCCGGGTGCCATCGGACAGGGTGACTTCGCAGCTTGTTCCCACTGTCGATGTCACCGTGCCTTTCAGGGTGTTGTTCTCGCCAATGAACTGGGCCACAAAAGCGTTGCTTGGGCGCTCATAGAGCTGGGTTGGCGTGTCGATTTGCTGAATCCGGCCTTGATGGAACACAGCGACCCGATCTGACATCGCCAGCGCCTCGGTCTGATCGTGCGTGACATACACCACGGTCAAGCCGAGTTCGCGGTGCAAGCGCTTGATTTCGTACTGCAGTTGCTCGCGCAGTTGCTTGTCCAAGGCCGACAAGGGTTCGTCCATCAGCACCAGCTTGGGCTCGAACACCAGGGCGCGCGCCACCGCCACCCGCTGCTGTTGGCCGCCAGACATCTGGGCCGGGCGCCGGCTCTGGAAACCGCTCAGGCCGACCTTGTCTAGCGCCTTGTTGACGCGGTCGGTGGCGGCGGCGCCTTTGATGCCGCGCACCGAGAGGGGAAAAGCCACGTTCTCGGCCACGCTCATGTGCGGAAACAGCGCGTAATTCTGGAACACCATGCCGATGTTGCGATGCTCGGGCGCGATCGCGTTGATGGGTCGGCCGTCCAGGTAAATTTCGCCCGAGGTGGCGGTCTCAAAACCGGCCAGCATCATCAGGGTGGTGGTCTTTCCTGATCCCGATGGCCCGAGCAGGGTGAGAAATTCGCCTTCGACGATATCCAGGTTGAGTTCAGAGACGACCAGCTGCTTGCCGTCGTAGCTTTTCTCAATACGATCAAACCGGACAAAGGGTTGCTTCATGGCATCGTTTTGGTGCAGGGTTTCAATGTTACGAGCCCGGGATTGTGACGGTTTCGTGTCCAGGGCCGTCAGCGACTACGCCGCAATGATGCCAAACTCGCGCGAGCAGGTCGCTGCCAGTTGCCAGAAGTGGTCGATAAAGCTGCGTCGGACCAGCAATTCAAAACCGGATGCATCGCCGATCTGCCAGACGGTGATGCCGACCTTGTAAAAATGGGTGGTAGCGGCTTGGTCCGCATGAAAAGCGCTTGGGTGAAAGTCCATTGGGCAGCCTTGGGCTAGCAAGTCGCGTGCCGATGGTCCTGCCAGGCTGACCACAAAATAGCCGCTGCTGACATCGGTCACGGCGGCGTGCTGATCGCCCAACGCCAGGCGCAGTGCTGCCACCAGCGCCGCCTGCTCGCCCTGCGGACCGAGCACAAACCAGTCGTCCGGCCCCACCCAAACCAGGCGCAGCCGCTGATTGGCCAAGGTGGTGCAGGCACTAACCGGCAGTGCCAGGCCCAGCGCCTGCTGTACCGACAGCACAAACGCCGGGTCCCGCGCATTGCCGCGCAGATTGACAACGGCCAGGTGCTGTTGGCCTACCCGCAAGGCTTGCGGCTGGGCGTTCGGTGCAAAGGCGGGAAGCTGATGAGCCTTAAGCATTTTGGCGCTCCGACTGGGGATCGTAAAACACGGTCGAGCCGATCGCTGCTCGCACCGTCGTGCCGTTGCTGAGCGCCACTTGAACGGTTTCACCGGCGCGTTGATGGCCGCCCTTGACCACCGCCATGGCAATGGAGCGGCCCAGCGTCGGGCTCAGGTAGCTCGATGTCACATGACCGATCATGGGCACCGGCAGCTGCGACAAATCGGTGCAATCGGTGATCTGAGCACCTTCTATGAGCACCAGCTGCGGGTCGTCGGACAGCAGACCCACCAGTTGTTTACGGTCTGGCCGCGCCGTGTCGGAGCGCGTCAATGATCGCTTGCCCAGGCAATCTTTGGTTTTGGCGACCATGGCACCCAGGCCCAGGTCAATCGGGGTCATGGAGCCATCGGTGTCTTGGCCGACGATGATGTAACCCTTTTCAGCGCGCAGCACGTGCATGGCCTCGGTGCCGTAAGGCGTGATGCCAAACTCTGCACCCGCGGCGTGGATCGCTTCCCAGACCTGCAGCCCGTCAGCGGCAGGCACATTGACCTCGTAGCTGCGCTCGCCCGAAAAGCTGATGCGCATGACGCGGGCCTTGACACCAGCCACCGTGCCCTCGCGCCATGACATAAAGGGAAAGGCGGTGTCGTCAAAGTCAATGTCGGTGCAGAGCTTGCGCAACAGGTCGCGCCCCTTGCTGCCGACGACTGCCGTGGTGGCCCAGTGGTCAGTCACCGTGGTCAGGTAGACCCGCAGATGCGGCCACTCAGTCTGCAGCCAGCGCTCCATCCAGGCCAGCACCCGCGCCGCACCACCGGTGGTGGTGTGCATCAGGAAATGGTTCTCAGCCAGTCGCACCGTCACACCATCGTCAAACACCATGCCGTTTTCGTCGAGCATCAGGCCGTAGCGGCATTTGCCCACTTCCAGCTTGGACCAGGCATTGCTGTACAGCCAGTTGAGCAACACGGCGGCGTCCGGCCCCTGAATGTCAATCTTGCCCAAGGTGGAGGCGTCTAGCGTGCCTACGCTGCGGCGCACGGCCAGCACCTCGCGCGCAACAGCGGCGTGCAGGTCTTCGCCGCTTTTCGGGTAGTACCAGGGCCGTTTCCACTGCCCGACATCTTCAAACAGCGCGCCATGGCTGGCATGCCAGTCATGGATGGCGGTGGTGCGGATCGGGTCAAAGAGGTCGCCCAACTCATGGCCAGCCACCAGGCCGAACGTGACCGGTGTGTAGTTGGGTCTGAAGGTGGTGGTGCCGACCTCGGGGATGGTGCGGCCCAGCACCTGGGCCGCTATGCCCATGCCGTTGATGTTGCCGGTCTTGCCCTGGTCGGTGCCAAAACCCATGGCGGTGTAACGCTTGACATGCTCGATAGATTCGAAACCCTCGCGCACCGCCAAGTGGATGTCGCTGGCGCCGACATCGTTCTGGAAATCGACAAACTTCTTAGGCGCGCGGCTGGTCGGTTTGGGGTGCGGCACCTCCCACAGGGCGCGCAAGGCGCCGGTTGCCAGCGCTGTGGTGAGCGGTGCTGCCACAGCGGGCGTGGCCAGTCCGGCGGCAGCGGCCGCGGCCAGGCCGGCCGCGGTTCCCTCTTGCGCGCAATCGGCCAGGTTCATGGGTTGGCGGCAGCTGCCCGCCGAGCGCTGGGCCTGCATCGCCGGGCCCGGTACAAAACAGGCCAGCTTGTCATTCCAGACCACTTTGCTGCTGGACTGGCAATGGAGGTGGATCACCGGGCTGGAGCCGCCCGAGATTGCCAGCAGGTCACAGGGCAGGGTGGCCGCGCCACCTTCGAGCTGGCCTTGGCCATCCATCCGGTAAATCTTTACGCTGCTGACAGCCCTTCCGCCGCTTGCTTCCACCACCACCTGGCCAGCCAGAATCGTCAGGCCCAGGCTGCGCGCCCGTTCACTGAGCGCGCCATCGGCCACGGCTCTGGCGTCCACCACCGTCACCGACGCACCGGCCTGGTGCAGAGCAAGAGCCGCGTCGTAAGCGCTGTCGTTGTTGGTGAAGACCACCGCCCGCCGACCCGGCAGCACGGCGTAACGCCGGATATAGGTCGAGACGGCAGAGGCCAACATCACACCAGGCAGGTCGTTGTTGGCAAAGACCAGGGGACGCTCATGGGCGCCAGTGGCCAGCACCACCTGTTTGGCCCGCACCTTCCACAGGCGCTCGCGCACCGGTGCCACACCGCCTTCAAGGTGGTCGCCACGGCGCTCGGCCAGCGTCAAAAAGTTGTGGTCTTGGTAGCCGAACACCGT
>CAMATS010000058.1 GCA_945861195.1 Rhodoferax sp. OV413 | reverse complement strand
TAAAAGTAGCCGGCCTGGGCCAGCCAGATGCAGATGTCTTCACTGACCACGGTCTTCATGTTGGCTGGCACCACTGGCAGCCGGAAGCGGCGCGGCCCAAACTCGACGCTGGTGTCGCACTCCGAGCGGCTGTCCACACGGCATTTGCGCGGCAGCAGCAGGATGTTGTCGTAGTCAAAGATGTCCATGGTGCAGGCCGCCTGTTTAAAAAAAGTGAGCCAAAAAAAACCGGGCCGCAATTGCTTGGGCCCGGGGCTTGATTCTATCGGAGTCAGGGCGGTGTGCTGGCACTGTCTTCGAGCTCAGGCACACAGGCCGATTGGGCCGCCGCCAGCAGCCGGCCCTGTCGGTCTTGCAACCAACCCACCACCCGCAAGCGCTGCGCCTGCGCACCGCTGGGAACGCTCAAGGGCCGGCGCTCCAGCAGGCTGGGTGGTTCTTGGTGGCCTGTTGCATTGACACCAGGCCATGGAATTTGCAACATGTTTCGCACCAGGTGGCGGGTGATTGGTGTGCCCTCGGTGCCCGCGACTATGGTCTCGACCAGCAGCAGCACCGCGGTGGTTTCGCCCCGCTGCGAACCCCCCGGCGTCGGGGCCGGGCTTGCAGCCTTTGGCGATGGCATGCCACGCACCTCGATCGAGGCGCCGATATAGCCGCCCAGCGCCACACCATGCGCCACCCGCAGCCGGTAGGCGCTGCGCTTGGCTACTGCGCTGCTCAGCTGCATCTCTCGGGCGGGGGCCGGCCGGCCCAGGGTTTGCAGGCGCAGCATGGCGTCGCGACTGGCTGCGCCCGACAGCGCTGCCTCATCGCCTTGGCGGCTCGGCAGGATCCAGTCGAGCGTTAAAACCTGGTCGCTGTGCCCGCTCGCCTGGTTCTTTGCCGACGCTTGAGGGCTGGCCCGGCTCCAGCAGGGTTCGCAGTCGGCACTTAAAAAGCGTTCCAGCAGGCGCACCGGTTGCGGCTGGGCGTCGCTGCTGCACACGCCCTGGGCCTGGACGCTGGGCAGTAGCGGTGCCAACAGCAGCAGCAAATATAAACAATGTTTCATGGGGGCAGCCTGTCCAAAACGGCTTTCTACAATGGGTGATGGACTCGTCAATTACACAACAACACAGCGAGCCCCCGCTGCTGGCCCACCTCAACCCCGAGCAACGCGCCGCCGTCACCCTGCCGGCCGAGCATGCGCTGATTCTGGCCGGCGCGGGCTCGGGCAAAACCCGTGTGCTGACCACGCGCATTGCCTGGCTGCTGCAAACCGGGCAGGTCTCGCCCGGCGGGGTGCTGGCGGTGACATTCACCAACAAGGCCGCACGCGAGATGATGACGCGCCTGTCGGCCATGTTGCCGCTCAATGTGCGCGGCATGTGGATCGGCACCTTCCACGGCCTGTGCAACCGGTTTTTGCGCGCACATGCCAAAACTGCCAACCTGCCGCAGAGTTTTCAGATTCTCGACACGCAAGACCAGCTCTCCGCCATCAAGCGCCTGTACAAGCAGTTCGCGCTGGATGACGAGCGCTTTCCGCAAAAGCAGATGCAGTGGTTTATTGGCGGCTGCAAGGAAGACGGCCTGCGCCCCCATCAGGTTGATCTGCAAGACGAAGAGACCCGGCGCAAGGTGGCGATTTACCAGCTCTATGAAGAGCAGTGCCAGCGCGAGGGCGTGGTGGATTTTGGTGAGCTGATGCTGCGCAGCTACGAGGTGCTGCGCGACAACGACCCGATCCGCGAGCACTACCAGCGGCGTTTCCGCCACATCCTGGTCGACGAATTTCAAGACACCAACAAGCTGCAGTACGCCTGGCTCAAGATGCTGGCCGGCACCGGCACCGGCGCGGGCGGCTCGGTGGACGGCGCTGCCGCCTTCAAGCCGACCGGCTGCGTGCTGGCGGTGGGCGACGACGACCAGAGCATTTACGCGTTTCGCGGCGCGCGCGTGGGCAATATGGCCGACTTTGTTCGCGAGTTCGGCGTGCGCCACCAGATCAAGCTGGAGGAAAACTACCGCAGCGGCAGCAACATCCTCGACAGCGCCAATGAGCTGATCAGCCACAACAGCCGCCGCCTGGGCAAAAACTTGCGCACTGCGCAGGGCCCGGGCGAGCCGGTGCGGGTGTTCGAGGCCACCAGCGACTTTGCCGAGGCCCAGTGGATGGTGGATGAGATGCGCCAGCTGGTGCGCGACGGCCTGGCGCGGCACGAAATTGCGGTGCTCTACCGCAGCAACGCGCAAAGCCGGGTGATCGAGACCGCATTGTTTAGCGCCGGGCTGCCGTACAAGGTGTACGGTGGTTTGCGCTTTTTTGAGCGGGCCGAAATCAAACATGCGCTGGCCTACCTGCGGCTCTTGGAGAACCCGCGCGATGACACCAGTTTTTTGCGCGCAGTTAACTTTCCGCCACGCGGCATCGGTCTGCGCAGCCTGGAGTTGCTGCAAGACGAGGCGCGGGCCAGCGGCTGTGCGCTCAGCGATGCGGTAAGCGCCCTGACTGGCAGAGCTGGCAGCAATATTGCAGCCTTTTTGGCTGGCATCGATGTGCTGCGCGAACGCAGCCAAGGCCTCAGCCTGCGCGAAATCGTCAGCCTGACTCTGGCGCACAGCGGCCTGCTCACCCACTACCGCGCCGACCGCGAGGGCGCCGACCGGGTGGAAAACCTCGAGGAGCTGGAGAACGCCGCCGAGAGCTTTGTCACCATCGAAGGTTTTGGACGCGGTGCGCTGAGTCAGTCGCCGGCCTCGCAGGGGCTGGACCTTAACCAGCCGGTTTTGGATGAGCCCGCACCGGATGCCGACAGCGGCGAGACGATGTCGCCACTCTCCGCCTTCTTGTCGCATGCAGCGCTGGAGGCCGGTGACAACCAGGCCCAGGCCGGGCAGGACGCGGTGCAGCTGATGACGGTGCACGCCAGCAAGGGGCTGGAGTTTGACGCGGTCTTCATCACCGGCATGGAAGAGGGCCTGTTTCCGCACGAAAACTCTATGAGCGACCGCGACGGCCTCGAAGAAGAGCGCCGCCTGATGTATGTGGCAATCACCCGCGCGCGCAAGCGGCTGTACCTGAGCCATTCGCAAACCCGTATGTTGCACGGGCAGACCCGCTACAACCTCAAAAGCCGCTTCTTTGAAGAACTGCCCGAGGCCGCGCTGAAGTGGGTGACGCCGCGCCAGAGCGGCTTTGGTGCCGGCGCTGACACACACTCGGGCAGCAGTGTTTCGGGTCATGTCAAAACCGGGGGTCTGTTTGGCACCGACTATTCGCGTTTTGCCAGCCCGTCCCTGCCCAAGCGCAAGACCGACCCGGGCCACGGCCTGAGCGCTGGCATGAAAGTCTTCCACAACAAATTTGGCGAGGGAACTGTGCAGGCTCTGGAAGGCGTGGGCGAGGACGCCCGGGCGCAAATCAGTTTCCCGCGCCACGGTGTGAAGTGGCTGGCTTTGAGTGTGGCGAAGTTGACTGTGCTGGCCTGAGCAGCGCAGCAGGCTGCTGCCGATTCAGGCCAGCAGCACCTCAGTGGCTTCGAAGGTATCGCGGTAAGTGAAAAACAGCGAGCAAAAAAACATCGCTGCCACCAGCAGCATCAGTGGGAACATCAGGGCGCCGAGGCTGTCACCGAGATCGATTGCAGAGGCCAGCAAGGTGACCGCCAGCAGCAAGAAAATGAGCAGCAGCACCCAGCTCAGGCCAAACACCACCAGCGCGCGAAAGTTGCGCAGGCAGGCAACCAGGCTAAAAAACACGCTCTTCATCGGCGCGAGTCCATGCCAGTAGAGCAGTGCTGGCGCATGCCAAAACCGGAGGCCTGTTTGGCACCGACTATTCGCGTTTTGCCAGCCCGGCCCTGCCCAAGCGCAAGGCTGACCCGGGCCACGGCCTGAGCGCTGGCATGAAAGTCTTTCACAACAAATTTGGCGAGGGAACTGTGCAGGCCCTGGAAGGCGTGGGCGAAGACGCCCGGGCGCAAATCAGTTTCCCGCGCCACGGTGTGAAGTGGCTGGCTTTGAGTGTGGCGAAGTTGACTGTGCTGGGCTGAGCAGCGGGCTGCTGTCAATCAGGCCAGCAGCACCTCAGTGGCTTCGAAGGTGTCGCGGTAAGTGAAAAACAGCGAGCAAAAAAACATTGCTGCCACCAGCAGCATCAGCGGGAACATCAGGGCGCCGAGGTTGTCACCGAGATCGATTGCAGAGGCCAGCAGGGTGACCGCCAGCAGTAAGAAAATGAGCAGCAGCATCCAGCTCAGGCCAAACACCACCAGCGCGCGAAAGTTGCGCAGGCAGGCGACCAAGCTAAAAAACACGCTCTTCATCGGCGCGAGGCCATGCCAGTAGAGCAGTGCTGGCGCATGCCAAAACAGCAGCGACACCGGCAGGTGAATGGCGATAAATGTCCACATCGCGGCCTGAAAACCTGGCTCTAGCATGGCCTGCGCGCTGGGCGAGGCGCCGCCCAGGTAGACCCGGCTAAACCCCCCGCCGTCAACCAGCCAGGACGCGCCCATGGCCAGCAGAAAACCCAGTGTGTAAAGAGCGCCGAGCAGCAGCATGCCACGCAGGGCTTTCGGGCCACCGCGAAAGCCGGTCAAAATCATTCGGGGCATCGGGAACTTTCCGGCAGCGGCTTCCCGAGTGGCCGCCATCAGGCCCAAGGTGGTGCCGGGCAGCAGCACCATGGCCAGCGGCACACCGAGCAGCGGCAGTTGGCTGATCAGGGTCATGCCCGCCATGAACATGAAAAACAGGCCGGTGAGGGCCAGCGGCTGGCGCAAAAAAGTGCGTATGCCCAGCCTGACCCAAACAAAACCGGTGCGAGCCGGCACGAGCTGGAGTTTCATGCCATTTCAGCCATGGTAGCGAGCCTTAGCGGATGGGCTACCCGTTGGCGCAAGATGCGCTCAAACTGCGCCGGGTCATGGGGCTTGAGCACACTGGCTTGGCGCGGCAGATGCAGATCCCACAGGCGCGAGATCCAAAAGCGCAGGGCCGCAGCGCGCAGCAGGGCTGGCAGCAACCGACGCTCGGCGCTGCGCAGCGGCCGCAGGTCTTGGTAAGCCCCTAGAAAGCTCTCGCACAGCCCGCTTTGGTGGGCGCCGGTGAGCGGCTCCACGCACCAGTCGTTCAGGCAAACCGCGATGTCAAACAGCCAGTTGTCAACACCAGCAAAATAAAAATCAAAAAAGCCAGTCAAGCGCAGCTCGCCGCCCACCCGCTCGAACATCACGTTGTCGCGAAACAGGTCGGCATGAATGGGGCCGCGCGGCAGTGCGCTGTAGTGGGCGTCGCGCGCCACATGCACCTGGTAAGCCAGCTCGCTTTGTATCAGCGTGGCTTGGCTCGCACTGAGGTAGGGCAGCACCACAGGCACGGTTTCTTCCCACCAGGCCAGACCGCGCAGGTTAGGTTGTTGCAGGTCAAAGTCGCGCCCGGCCAAGTGCATGCGGGCCAGCATCGCGCCGACCAGCGCGCAGTGTTGCGTGCCTGGCTTGAGCTCGCTGGCGCCACGCAGGCGTTCTACCACGGCGGTCGGTTTGCCCTTGAATTCAAACACCAGGTCGCCCTGCTGGTTGGCGCTGGGTTCGGGCACCGGCACATCATGTTGCGCCAGGTGTTTCATCAGTCGCAAATAAAACGGCAGTTGCACCAAGCTGAGGCGTTCAAACAGCGTGAGTACCAGCTCCCGGCTCTGCCCGGCCAGCTCGGTGGTGACGAAGTAGTTGGTGTTCTCGATGCCGCCTGCGCAGCCCTGCAGCGTGCGCAGTTCGCCCAGGCCAAGCTGTTGCATGAGCGCGCCGGCCTCTTGGGCAGCGACCTCGGTGTAGACCGCCATGCTGCTTAAAAGCTGCCGATCTTCCAGCTGCGTTCGCCCGTGCCGGGCTGCACCTGGTAGCTGGGCATCCCGCCCTTGGGCTGCACCGTGATGCTGCGGGTTTCACCGCCCACACGCAGCTCGGTGATCAAGGAACCCGCATCCTCTACCTGTATGCGTTCGGTGCGGGTTTCAATCGCTGCTGCTGCGGTGCTGCGGCTGTTGCCTGACGCTGGTTCAGCGGGCTTGGGTACGGCGGTCTGCGCCTGGCAGAGGTTGAGCCAGACGACAAAAATGCTGAGGATCAGGGGGTTACGCATGCAAAACATTGTAGAACCAGATGGGCCAAACCAGACGGGCGGGTTGCGGCACAGGCAAAATACGGTCATGTCTGAAACCTGCTTGCCGCCCAAAATCCTGCTGCTGGTTGATGGCTCGAGCTACCTCTACCGAGCCTTTCATGCCATGCCGGATCTGCGCGCCATACCGGGTGACCCGGCCAGCGCGCCTACTGGCGCGATTCGCGGCATGGTCAACATGCTGCAAAAACTGCGTAAAGATGTGCCGTCTGATTACGCTGCCTGCGTGTTCGACGCCCATGGCCCTACCTTTCGCGACGCCATCTACCCAGCCTACAAGGCCCAACGCTCCCCCATGCCCGAGGATCTGCGGGCCCAGATCGAGCCGATCCATGAGCTGGTGCGGCTGATGGGCTGGAAAGTTCTCAGTGTGCCGGGCGTCGAGGCCGACGATGTGATTGGCACCCTGGCAGTTGGTGCTGCGCAGCAGGGCATGGACGTGCTGGTGAGCAGCGGCGACAAAGACTTGGCGCAACTGGTCAACCAGCGCATCACGATTGTTGACACCATGAACGGCCGCCGCCGTGATGTGGCAGGCGTCGAGGCCGAGTTTGGCGTGCCACCGCACCTGATGGTCGATTACCAGACCCTGGTGGGCGACGCTGTTGACAACGTGCCCGGCGTGGCCAAGGTGGGCCCCAAGACTGCCGCCAAGTGGCTGCAAGAATACGGCTCGCTGGCGGCGGTGGTGGCCCATGTGGACGAGATCAAGGGTGTAGCCGGCGAGAACCTCAAAAATGCGCTGGATTGGCTGCCCACCGGCCGGCAACTGCTCAGCATCAAGCTCGATTGCGACCTGCAGGCCTGGGTGCCTGGCTTGCCGATGTTGGATGCGATTCGCACCGGCACTGAAGATGCTGCCGCCCTACAGGTTTTTTATGAAAAATTCGGCTTCAAGGGACTGGCGCGGACCAGTGGTGCCTCGGGTGTCTGGCAGTCCGGTGCGGGTAAAACACCACGCCCAACCGAGCCCGGCCTGTTTGACGAAGCCCAGGCTGAGGCCGCGGCCGCGAGCCAGCCAAGCCCGGCCAGCCACATGCCCCCAGCCATTCCCTTGCGTTGCGACACTCTGCTGGATTGGCCAGCTTTTGAGCTCTGGCTGTCTCGCATTGAGACGGCAGATTTGGTGGCGCTTGACACCGAGACCACCTCGCTTAATGAGATGCGCGCCGAGATCGTGGGCATGAGCTTTTCGGTGCAGCCGGGTGAGGCCGCCTATGTGCCGCTGGCCCACGACTACCCTGGTGCGCCCGAGCAGCTGCCCCGGGCTGAGGTGCTGGCCCGCCTGAAACCCTGGCTGGAGGACGCCAGCCGGCCCAAGCTGGGCCAACACGTCAAGTATGACCGCCATGTACTCGCCAACCACGGCATCGAGGTGCAGGGCTATGTGCACGACACCATGCTGCAGAGCTATGTGCTCGAGGTGCACAAGCCGCACGGGCTGGCCAGCCTGGCTTTGCGCCACCTGGGGCGCGGCGGTATCAGCTATGAAGACCTGTGCGGCAAGGGGGCGGGGCAGATTTCTTTCTCGCAGGTCGATATCGCCCGCGCCACCGAATACGCGTGCGAGGACTCTGACCAGACGCTCGCTGTCCACCATGCGCTTTGGCCCCAGCTGCAGGCCGACGACCGGCTGCGCTTTATCTACCAAATGGAGATCGCCAGCAGCGAGGCCCTGTACCGCATTGAGCGCAACGGCGTGCTGATTGACGGGCCCATGCTGGCGCTGCAAAGCCATGAGCTGGGCCAGCGCATCCTGCAGCTCGAGGGCGAGGCCCATACCCTGGCAGGCCAGCCCTTCAACCTGGGCAGCCCCAAGCAAATTGGCGAGATTTTCTTCACTCAGCTCGGCCTGCCGGTGGTCAAGAAAACCGCCACCGGCGCACCCAGCACCGACGAAGAAGTGCTGGAAAAGCTGGCCGAAGACTATCCGCTGCCGGCCAAGATCCTGGAGCATCGGGGCCTGTCCAAGCTCAAGGGCACCTACACCGACAAACTGGCCCAGCTGGCGCACCCGCGCACCGGCCGGGTACACACCCACTATGCGCAGGCTGTGGCGGTCACGGGGCGGCTGTCCAGCAACGAGCCCAACCTGCAAAACATCCCGGTGCGCACCGCCGAGGGCCGGCGCGTGCGCGAGGCCTTTGTGGCTTCCTCCGGCAGCCTGATCGCCAGCGCCGACTACAGCCAGATCGAGCTGCGCATCATGGCCCACCTGAGCGGCGACGCGGCGCTGGTGCTGGCCTTTCACGACGGCATGGACGTGCACCGCGCCACCGCGGCCGAAGTGTTCGGTCTGAGCACCGATCAAGTGACCAGCGAGCAGCGCCGCTATGCCAAGGTGATCAACTTCGGCCTGATTTACGGTATGAGCGCTTACGGCTTGGCGCGCAGCCTGGGCATTGACAACACGGCGGCCAAAAATTACATCGAACGCTACTTTGAGCGCTACCCCGGCGTCAAACGCTACATGGACGAGACCCGCCAGCAGGCCAAGGCGCAGGGCTATGTGGAAACCGTGTTTGGCCGGCGGCTCTACCTGCCTGAGATCAACTCGCCCAACGGGCCACGCCGCAGCGGCGCCGAGCGCGCCGCCATCAACGCGCCCATGCAGGGCACGGCAGCCGACCTGATCAAGCTCAGCATGGTCAAGGTGCAACAGGTGCTGGACGCCGAGCAACGCGCCACCAAAATGATCATGCAGGTACATGACGAACTGGTGTTCGAGGTGCCCGAGGCTGAGCTGCACTGGGTACGCCATGAAATACCGCGTTTGATGGCGGGTGTCGCGAAGTTGCGCGTGCCACTGCTTGCTGAAATAGGTGTTGGATCTAACTGGGAGAAAGCCCATTGAAAGCATTAGCAACTCAAGGCGCAGGCCGGATTGTGGGCCGACGCCTGCTGCATTCACCCGGGCCAACGCCAGTGCCCGACGAAGTGCTGTGGGCGATGAACCGCCAACCCATGGACCTGGGCGACCCGCGTGTCGACAGCAGCATCAAAGCCTGCGAGACCGGCCTGCGCCGACTGCTGCAAACCGAGGCAGCCGATGTTTTTTTGTACGCCTCCAACGGCCATGGTGTGTGGGAGGCCGTGGTGGAAAACCTGCTGCCTTTAGGCGGTGCAGCACTGGTGCCCGGCACCGGGCATTTCTCGGAGTCTTGGGCCGTACAAACCGAGGCGCTGGGGCGGCGCGTGTTGCGCACCCCTTGGATTGAAGGCCTGCCGATTGACGCTGCGGCTGTGGCGCAGGCCTTGCGCCAGGACCATCAGCATGAGATTCGGGCCGTGTTTGTGGTGCACACCGATACCTCCAGCGGCGTTAGCACCGACCTGGCTGCGCTGCGCGCCGCCATCGATGCCACGGGCCACCCGGCGCTGTTTGTAGTTGATGTGGTGGCCTCTTTGGGCGCCGCACCCTTTGCCATGGACGCACTGCGCGCCGATGTTGTGCTGGGAGCCTCGCAAAAAGGGCTGATGTGCCCGCCTGGCATTGGTTTTGTAGCCGTCAATGCAGCGGCCCTGGCCATGGCAAGCGCCAACCCGGCGCCCCGCTTTTACTGGGATTGGGT
>CAMATS010000057.1 GCA_945861195.1 Rhodoferax sp. OV413 | reverse complement strand
CCGCAATGACCTGCGGTATACTGCCTCCCGCTTGTTCAAACTGCACAAGCACACGTCCGGGGCAGTTCCAGCGCCGCACGCAAGTTCAATACAAACAGGAAAAAAAATGATTGCATCCAGCATCAAAGCCGCTGTCGTTAAAGACAACGCACGTCAGGCCGGTGACACCGGCAGCCCCGAGGTTCAAGTCGCGTTGTTGACCGCACGCATCAACGAACTCACCCCTCACTTCAAGACCCATGCCAAAGACCATCACGGTCGCCGTGGTCTGTTACGCATGGTGAGTCGCCGCCGCAAACTGCTGGACTACCTCAAAGTCAAAGACGCGGACCGTTACACGGCGTTGATCGCCAAGCTTGGTCTTCGCAAGTAAGCGGCCAATCCATCGAATGTTCAGCGCCTGAGTTAGCGAAGCTGCTCAGGCGTTTCTTACTTCGGAGAAGGCGAAAACAGATCGAAGCTGTGTCATTCCAGAGAAATTTTGAGCCCCGGCCCCGGCTTTCTCTGGAATGGCATCGTTTTCTGTCAGGCCGTATCCGGGCTCGGGCGAGGTGGCCTGCACCTCCCGCATTGTGATCAGGAGAAATGAAAATGAGCATGTTCAATAAAGTGACCAAAACCTTTGCCTGGGGCCAAAACACGGTCACCATGGAAACCGGCGAAATCGCCCGACAAGCTGGCGGCGCCGTGCTGGTCAACATCGATGACACCGTTGTGCTTGCTACGGTGGTGGCCTCCAAAAACGCCAAAGCCGGCCAAGACTTTTTCCCGCTGACTGTCGATTACCTGGAAAAAACCTACGCTGCGGGCAAGATTCCTGGCAGTTTTTTCAAACGCGAAGGCCGGCCCAGCGAATTTGAAACCCTGACCAGTCGCCTGATTGATCGGCCGATTCGCCCCTTGTTTCCCGAAGGTTTTTTCAATGAGGTTCAAGTGGTGGTTCACACCCTGTCGCTCAACCCTGAAGTCGACGCTGATATTGCAGCGCTGATCGCCACCAGTGCGGCCTTGTCCATCAGTGGCATTCCGTTCACTGGCCCCATCGGTGCGGCCCGGGTCGGTTACATCAATGGCGAGTATGTGCTCAACCCGGGCCAGACCGCACGCAAGAGTTCCATCATGGATCTGGTGGTGGCTGGCACTGAAACCGCTGTGCTGATGGTTGAGTCTGAAGCCCAGCAGCTCAGCGAAGAGATCATGCTTGGTGCTGTGGTCTTCGGCCATGAGCAGGGCAATATCGCCATCAACGCGATCCATGACCTCGTGCGCGATGCCGGAAAACCGGCCTGGGATTGGGTGGCTCCGGCCAAAGACGAGCCACTGATCGCGCGGGTCACGGCGCTGGCAGAGGAGCGCTTGCGCGCTGCCTACCAAATTCGCAACAAACAGGCCCGCACCCACGCTTGCCGTGACGCCTATGCCCTGGTCATGGCAGACCTCAAGACAGACGGCGCCCCCTTTGACGGCGTCAAGGTAGAAGGCATGCTGTTTGACATCGAAGCCCGCATTGTCCGCAGCCAAATTCTGTCTGGTGAGCCGCGGATCGACGGCCGCGACACCCGCACCGTGCGCCCGATTGAAATTCGCAACGGCGTGCTGCCGCGCACCCACGGCTCAGCCCTGTTTACCCGGGGCGAAACCCAGGCTTTGGTGGTCACCACGCTGGGCACCGAGCGCGACGCCCAGCGCATCGACGCCCTGGCCGGTGATTACGAAGACCGCTTCATGCTGCACTACAACATGCCTCCGTTCGCCACGGGCGAAACCGGCCGTGTGGGCACTCCGAAACGCCGCGAAATCGGCCATGGCCGCCTGGCCAAGCGCGCCCTGGTGGCCTGCCTGCCCAGCAAAGAAGACTTCCCCTACACCATGCGGGTGGTCAGCGAAATCACCGAATCCAACGGTTCGTCGTCCATGGCTTCGGTCTGCGGAGGCTGCCTGTCGCTGATGGATGCGGGCGTGCCCATGAAAGCGCATGTGGCCGGCATCGCTATGGGCCTGATCAAAGACGGCAACCGTTTTGCTGTGCTCACCGACATTTTGGGCGACGAAGATCACCTCGGCGACATGGACTTCAAAGTGGCCGGCACCACCAATGGCATCACTGCCTTGCAGATGGACATCAAGATTCAGGGCATAACCCGCGAGATCATGCAGGTGGCGCTGGCTCAGGCCAAGGAAGCGCGCATGCACATCCTGGGCAAGATGCAGGAAGCCATGAGCGAGGCCAAGACCGAGGTCTCCAACTTCGCGCCACGGCTGTTCACCATGAAGATCAACCCCGACAAGATCCGCGACGTGATTGGCAAGGGCGGCTCTGTTATTCGTGCCCTGACCGAAGAAACCGGTACCCAGATCAATATCGAGGAAGACGGCACGATCACCATTGCATCGAGCGATCCGGCCAAGGCCGAAGAGGCCAAGCGCCGCATCGAGCAGATTACGGCGGAAATTGAAATCGGCAAAATCTATGAGGGCCCGATCACCAAAATTCTGGATTTCGGCGCCCTGGTCAATCTGCTGCCGGGCAAAGACGGCCTGCTGCACATCAGCCAGATTGCCCACGAGCGGGTGGAGAAGGTCAGCGATTACTTGTCGGAAGGCCAAATCATCAAGGTCAAGGTGATGGAGACTGATGAGAAGGGCCGCATCAAGCTGTCCATGAAGGTCCTGCTCGATCGCCCGGTGCATAACGGCAACGAGCACGCCTGATGTCTGGACCACTTGTCAGGCCTGGTTCAAAAGCGCCTGCTGATGCGCCAGTTTTAGGGCTTTGACACAGCTATGAGAGCGGTTGAAATCTCGGCGTTTGGCCCCCCCTCGGTGCTGCAGCTAGGGCAGCGGCCGCTGCCGGCACCTGGGGCTGGCGAGTTGTTGATTCGGGTTTCTGCCAGCGGGGTAAATCGTCCCGACGTGTTGCAGCGCACCGGCAACTACCCTGTGCCCCCCGGGGCCTCTGATATTCCGGGTCTGGAGGTGGCAGGCGTTATCGCAGATGGCGATTCGCTGGCGCTCGCGCAGGCCGGCCTGGCCATCGGTCAGCGGGTCTGCGCCCTGGTTTCTGGGGGCGGCTATGCTGAGTACTGTGTGGCACCGATCGGACAGTGCTTGCCAGTGCCAGCTGGCCTGAGCGACATCGAGGCCGCCTCCTTGCCCGAAACCTTTTTCACCGTTTGGAGCAATGTGTTTGATCGCGCTCGCTTGCAAGCGGGCGAGAGCATCCTGATCCAGGGCGGCTCCAGCGGTATCGGCGTGACCGCCATCCAGATGGCCAAGGCCTTTGGAGCCCAGGTTTTTGTGACCGCCGGTAGCACTGAAAAATGCCAGGCTTGCTTGGCTTTGGGTGCTGATCACGCCATCAATTACCGCAGCCATGATTTCGCCCAGGAACTCATGCGGTTGACTGACAACGCTGGCGTCGACATCATTTTGGATATGGTGGCTGGCGCCTATATCGCCAAGGAAGTACAGTGCCTGCGCGAAGATGGCCGCTTGGTCATGATTGCCGTGCAGGGTGGTGTCAAAAGTGAGTTCAACGCCGGCTTGGTACTGCGCCGCCGCCTGACCATCACTGGCTCGACTCTTCGACCCCGCCCGATTGCTTTCAAGACTGCGATTGCCCAAGCCTGTCGCGACCGGGTCTGGCCATTGATCGATCAGGGGCGTATCAAGCCGGTCATTCACAGCGTCTTTGCTGCGGCCGATGCGGCGCAGGCCCATGAGCTCATGGAGTCCAACCAGCACATTGGAAAAATCATGCTGACCTGGGGTGCTGCATGAAACAAAAATTGATCGCCGGCAACTGGAAGATGAACGGCAGCCTGTCTGCCAACGAGGCGCTGGTGCGCGCGGTGCAAGCCGGTGCGGCAACCGGTTGCCAAGTGGCGATGTGTGTGCCCTCGGTCTATCTCTCTCAAGTCCAGTCGCTGGTGGCTGGCAGCGGTATATGGCTTGGTGCCCAAGATGTGTCGGCGCATGAACAAGGCGCCTACACCGGGGAGGTATCAGCCGCCATGCTTCGTGACATTGGCGTGCGCTGCTGCATTGTTGGACATTCTGAGCGCCGGCAGCACCATTCGGAGAGCGACGCCCTGGTTGCCATGAAAGCGAAGCAGGCCCTGGCCGCCAGCATCACACCGATTGTTTGTATCGGGGAAACCCTGGCTGAGCGCGAGGCCGGCAGCACAGCTGATGTGGTGCGGCGTCAGCTGGCAGCGGTGATACATCTCAATGGGCATTGCATCAGCGAGATCGTGCTGGCCTATGAGCCGGTCTGGGCGATTGGCACTGGTAAGACCGCCAGCCCTGAGCAGGCCCAACAAGTGCATGCGCTGTTGCGCGCGCAGTTGAGGGCTGCCACGGTGCAGGCTGACCGGGTGTCGATTGTTTATGGCGGCAGCATGAACGCTGCCAATGCAGCCAGCCTGCTGGCCCAGCCTGACATTGATGGCGGCCTGGTCGGGGGAGCCTCGCTCAAGGCAGCAGATTTTTTATCCATTGTTGCTGCCGCCCGGTCTTGATGGGCCGGCAGCCATTTCTTATTCGGAGTAAACCATGACGGTTCTGTTGACGATTCTCCTGGCAGTTCAAATGTTGTCAGCGGTGGCCATGATGGGCCTGATCCTGATGCAGCATGGCAAGGGCGCAGACATGGGGGCAGCGTTTGGCAGCGGCGGCTCTGGCAGTCTTTTTGGTGCCACGGGCAGCGCCAACTTTCTATCCCGTACCACCGCCGTGTTAGCCACGCTGTTTTTTGTCTGCACGCTGCTGCTGGCTTACTTTGGTATGGTACGGACTGAAGCGCCATCGGGCAGCGTGCTGCAAGGCGTGGCGGTGAGCACGCCTGCTGCAGCAGCCTCGGCGCCAGCGCTGCCGGCTTCTGGTGCGGCTCAAATTCCGGCCAATTAAGGCGGTTTGAAAATGCCCCCACACACTGGGAAAACCCGGTGTTTTCAGAGTAAACTCTGTTAGTTCCTGAAAAGCCATATCGCCTCTGGCGCGCCTCATGCAATTCGGGTCATTAAAAGCCGCCGTCGTGGTGAAATTGGTAGACACGCTATCTTGAGGGGGTAGTGGCGAAAGCTGTGCGAGTTCGAGTCTCGCCGACGGCACCAACAAAAGGCCCACTGCGCTGTAGCGCAACTTGCACCTAACTTGATCAGCTGCTCTGCATGAATCTTGACCAGTATTTGCCCGTTCTCCTGTTCATACTGGTCGGTATCGGGGTCGGCATCTTGCCCCAGGTTTTGGGTTATCTGCTGGGCCCTAACCGGCCTGACCCGGCCAAGAATTCCCCCTACGAATGCGGCTTCGAGGCCTTTGAAGATGCGCGCATGAAGTTCGATGTGCGCTACTACCTGGTGGCCATTCTGTTCATTTTGTTCGACCTGGAAATTGCCTTTTTGTTTCCCTGGGCGGTATCGCTCAAAGAGATTGGCAGCCTGGGTTTCTGGTCGGTGATGGTGTTTTTGAGTGTACTGGTCGTGGGCTTTGTCTACGAGTGGAAAAAAGGCGCCCTGGACTGGGAATAAGCGAGGACCATGCAATGATCGAAGGCGTACTCAAGGAAGGCTTTGTCACCACCAGTTACGACTCGGTGATGAACTGGGCCAAGACCGGCTCGGTCTGGCCCATGACCTTCGGCCTGGCTTGTTGTGCGGTGGAGATGATGCACGCCGCCGCCGCGCGTTATGACATCAGCCGCTTCGGCGCAGAAGTGTTTCGCGCCAGCCCGCGCCAGTCGGACCTGATGATTGTGGCGGGCACTCTGTGCAACAAGATGGCGCCAGCCCTGCGCAAGGTCTACGACCAAATGTCCGAGCCGCGCTGGGTGATCAGCATGGGTTCCTGCGCCAACGGTGGCGGCTACTACCATTACAGCTATTCGGTAGTACGGGGCTGCGACCGCATCGTGCCAGTCGATGTCTATGTGCCAGGTTGTCCGCCCACTGCTGAGGCTTTGTTGTACGGCATCATGCAGTTGCAGCAAAAAATTCGTCGCACTCAGACCATTGCCAGAGCCTGAGGACCGCAATGACTGTTTATGCCGTGAATCCGGAGGACTTGCAGGCGATGCTGGTGGCGACGCTGGGCGAACAGGTTTTGCATATCGCCATCTCCCGGGATGAGCTCTGTTTGGATGTGCGGGCTGCTGATCTCTTGGAGGTCGCCCAGACCCTGCGCGATGCACCGGGCTGCCAGTTTGAGCAACTGATGGATTTGTGTGGTGTAGATTATTCTGATTACAAGGGCCGGGGCCGTGACGGCCCACGTTTTGGCGCGGTGCTGCACCTGCTTTCAGTGAGCTTGAACCAGCGTTTGCGACTTCGGGTCGCCGCCCCTGATGATGCGCTGCCCATGCTGCCCTCTGTGACGCCGGTCTGGAATTCGGCTAACTGGTTCGAGCGCGAGGCCTTTGACCTGTTTGGCATCGTGTTCGAGGGACACAATGATTTACGACGCATCCTGACAGACTACGGCTTTATCGGGCATCCGTTTCGCAAAGACTTTCCCCTAAGCGGCCATGTCGAGATGCGCTACGACGCACAGAGCCGGCGTGTCATCTACCAACCCGTCACCATTGAGCCGCGCGAGATCACGCCACGCATCATCCGGGAAGACAATTACGGTGGTCTCCACTAGGCTGCACGCAGTATGGCTGACATCAAGAACTACACCCTGAATTTTGGGCCCCAGCACCCGGCAGCCCATGGCGTGCTGCGCCTGGTGCTCGAACTTGATGGCGAGGTTATCCAGCGCGCTGATCCGCACATCGGCCTGTTGCACCGGGCGACCGAAAAGCTCGCCGAGAGCAAGACTTTCATCCAGTCCCTGCCTTACATGGACCGGCTAGATTATGTTTCGATGATGTGCAACGAACACGCCTACTGCCTGGCCATTGAAAAGCTGCTGGGTATCGAGGTTCCGCTGCGTGCCCAGTACATCCGCGTGATGTTTTCCGAGATCACGCGCCTGCTCAACCACCTGATGTGGCTGGGCTCGCATGGCAATGATTGCGGCAGCTCGACCATCCTGATCTACACCTTTCGCGAGCGCGAAGACCTGTTTGACATGTACGAAGCCGTCAGCGGCGCGCGCATGCATGCGGCCTATTTCCGCCCGGGCGGGGTTTACCGCGACCTGCCCGACACCATGCCGCAGTACCAGGCCAACAAGATTCGCAACGCCAGGGGTATTGCTCAGCTCAACAGCAACCGCCAGGGATCGCTGCTGGATTTCATTGACGACTTCACCCAGCGCTTCCCCAAGCACCTGGGGGAGTACCACACGCTGCTGACCGACAACCGCATCTGGAAACAGCGCACCGTGGGCATCGGGGTGGTGAGCCCCGAGCGGGCTCTCAATATGGGGTTTAGCGGACCGATGCTGCGCGGCTCTGGTGTGGCATGGGACCTGCGCAAAAAGCAGCCCTATGAGGTTTACGGCCTGATGGACTTCGATGTTCCGGTGGGCGCCACCGGCGACTGCTATGACCGCTACCTGGTGCGGATGGAGGAGATGAAGCAGTCCAACCACATCATCAGGCAGTGCGTGGCATGGCTGCGGTCCAACACAGGCCCGGTAATCACGGACAACCACAAGGTGGCGGCGCCGCATCGTGAGTCCATGAAGTCGAACATGGAAGGCCTGATTCATCATTTCAAGCTGTTCACCGAGGGCTTTCATGTCCCCGAGGGAGAAGCCTATGCCGCTGTCGAGCATCCCAAGGGTGAGTTTGGCATTTACTTGATCAGCGATGGTGCCAACAAGCCCTACCGGCTCAAAATCCGTCCGCCTGGCTATGTGCATTTGGCCGCGCTCAACGAGATGGCTGTTGGGCACATGATCGCGGATGCGGTGGCCGTGATTGGCACCATGGACATCGTCTTTGGAGAAATTGACCGATGAGTGATTCCGGTTTGTCGGATGCCGCGCTGAGCCACTTTGGGGCCGAGGTGGCCAAGTACCCAGCCGATCAAAAACAGTCTGCGGTGATGGCCTGTCTGGCGATCGTGCAGCAAGAGTGCGGCTATGTCAGCTCGATGAGCGAGCGCATAGTCGCAGAGTACCTGGGCATGGCGCCAATGGCAGTGCGCGAGGTCACCACTTTTTACAATATGTACAACCAGCAGCCAATTGGCAAGTACAAGCTCAATGTCTGCACCAACCTGCCCTGCCAGTTACGCAACGGTGGCCAGGCGTTGCGGCATCTTGAGCAAGCACTTGGCGTGCGCATGGGCGAGACCACGGCGGACGGCCTGTTCACCCTGCAGCAGGCGGAATGTCTGGGCGCCTGCGCCGACGCGCCAGTGCTCTTGGTCAACGACCGCAGCATGTGCAGTTTTATGAGCAATGACAAAATTGACGAGCTGCTCGACGGCTTGCGGGCGATGGAGCGAGCATGACCAACACTGAGGCCCTGTTGGCCCGATTTCAGGCAAGCGGCGCTGAGTCCTGCTTCCATGACCGACACATCAATCCGCAAATTTATGCCGGCCTCAATGGCCGCAATTGGCGTCTGGCCGATTACCAAGCCCGTGGCGGGTATGAAGCATTGCGCACCATCCTAGGCGTGGATGGCTCAGAGGGTTTGACGCAGGACCAGGTGGTTGCCACGGTCAAGGAGTCGGCACTACGGGGCCGCGGCGGCGCGGGTTTTCCAACTGGCTTGAAGTGGAGCTTCATGCCGCGCAAGTTTCCGGGTCAAAAATACCTGGTTTGTAATTCTGACGAGGGCGAGCCCGGCACCTGCAAAGACCGCGATATCCTGCAGTTCAACCCGCACATTGTCATTGAGGGCATGATCATCGCTGGCTATGCGATGGGCATTTCAGTCGGCTACAACTACATCCATGGTGAAATCTTCAAGAGCTACGAGCGTTTTGAAGAGGCCCTGAACGAAGCCCGCGCTGCCGGCCTGCTGGGTAACAACATTCTGGGCAGCAGCTTTAGTTTTCAATTGCATGCCACACACGGTTTCGGTGCCTATATTTGCGGCGAAGAAACCGCGCTGCTCGAATCACTCGAAGGCAAAAAAGGCCAGCCGCGCTTCAAGCCACCGTTTCCGGCCAGTTACGGCCTGTATGGCAAACCTACAACCATCAACAATACCGAAACCTTTGCTGCGGTGCCCTGGATCATTCGCAACGGTGGGGCGGCGTACTTGCAATGTGGCAAGCCCAACAATGGCGGTACCAAAATCTATTCGGTCAGCGGTGATGTTGAATTGCCGGGTAATTACGAAGTGCCCATGGGTACGCCGTTTGCCAAGCTGCTTGAAATCGCAGGTGGTGTGCGCCAGGGGCGCCAACTCAAGGCGGTGATCCCCGGCGGCTCATCGGCGCCGATATTGCCAGGCCATGTGATGATGGACATCACCATGGACTATGACGCCATCGCCAAGGCCGGCTCCATGCTGGGTTCGGGCGCGGTGATTGTCCTGGACGATTCGCGCTGCATGGTCAAGAGCCTGCAGCGCCTGAGCTATTTCTACATGCACGAGTCTTGCGGCCAGTGCACCCCCTGCCGCGAGGGAACGGGCTGGCTGTCGCGCATGGTCGACCGCATCGAGACCGGTCATGGCCGGCCGGCCGACATGGATTTACTGAACTCGGTGGCCGACAACATCCAGGGACGCACCATCTGCGCCCTGGGCGATGCCGCCGCCATGCCGGTGCGCGCCATGATCAAGCACTACCGACACGAATTCGAATACCACGTAGAGCACAAGACCTGCATGGTCCCAGCCTACCTCTGAGCGAGTGCTGCAATGATTGAAATCGAACTCGACGGCAGGAAGATCGACATTCTTGAAGGCAGCATGATCATGCATGCGGCCGAGAAGGCCGGCACCTACGTTCCCCATTTCTGCTACCACAAGAAGCTCAGCATTGCGGCCAACTGCCGCATGTGC
>CAMATS010000056.1 GCA_945861195.1 Rhodoferax sp. OV413 | reverse complement strand
CACGATAGGCCGGGCAGTGGCGGCGGCCGGATCGCTGATGCCGCGCAGCTTGCCGTAGTTGTACAGGCTGGGGCCCAGGGTGCCGTAGGAGATTTCTTTTTTGTCGATCTGGTGGCAGTTGTAGCAATTGCCGCCATTGGCCTGCTGGGCGTCGTCGGTCCAGGTCAGGCCGCGCCCGCTCTGGGCTATTTTTTCGCCCTCGCGCCAGTCGCCTATGAATTTGCCATCCGACGGCCATTTGATGGTCTTGAGATTGGCCGCCTCGATGCTGGTGCGCAGGGCGTCGGCGATTGGCTTGCCTGCCACGTCGGCAGCGCTGCATTCGCGGTTGGCATCGTCCTGGTTCAGGCGGTCGACTTTGACCAGCGCCTGGTCGCGAAACGAAGCCTTCAGAATGTTGGCGGTGAGTTTGTCGAGCTCAGCGCTGGACGGGGCAGAGGCGCATGCGCTCAACATCAGGCAAGCGGTTGCGGCGGCGTAAGCAAAGGCGTTTTGCATGGTGGGCTCTCCTTAGCGTTTGATGGCTGGGGCGACCGACTCGCCACCTTTGCCGTTGACACCCAGGTACATGCCCAGGGCGATGGTCACGTCGCTGCCGAACAGCGGATAGGGAAAACGTTGCTGCCGGTAGCAATCGTTCAGGCGCAGCTGCATGCTCCACATCTGACCGTTGGAGACCCGGTAGGCCGGCCAGGCACCAAAGCCGTTGCCGGCACCCGGATTTTGGGTGAGGTTGGGCAGGTCCTGCAGCCGAATGCGTTTGCCGTCCTCGCCGTGGCAGGAGGAGCAGGAAAAATCATGGGTGCCGCCACGGGCAAAAAACAGGCGTTTGCCGACCTCGTACATGGTTTTTTCTGCAACCGTGTTGTTGGGAAGATTGAACTTCATGCCACGCGACTCGGCTGAAATGTAAGCGCTCAGGGCAGTCAGGTTGTTTTGCTCGCCGCGTCCAAAAGCGGTGTTGGCGATGTCTGTGGCCTTGAAGCCTTGCAAGGTTTCCATACAGGTCAGCAAGCGCGACTCCATGTCTTGCACTTTTTGGGTGTCGGCGAAGTAGCGCGGCAATTCAACAAAAGTACCCTTGACAATCCCCGGGCCCGTGCCCAGATCGCACTTTTCGAGCGAGGCGTTCTTCGGGCCGCGGGCTTGCTTCCACAGACCTTCGCCCTTGGCCTCGAACAGGTCAGACGGATTGCCATCAGCCAGCATGGCCCGGTACTCGGCAATGCCGTCAGCAGCTGTTTTTTGGGCCCACACGCCTGCGCTGGCAAGGCACAGCAGCAGGATGGGCATGAGGTATCTGAGAGGTTTCATGGTGCGTCTCCTTATTTTTGACAAAGGGCGAGTGGGCAGCGCGCCCGCGACTGGCTTGGGCTCAAGAGACCGTGGCCTCGTCGGTCCGACTCTCGCCCCGGTTGTCTTTCCAGTTGATGCTGATCTTGTCACCGGCTTTGGCTCCTTTGACGACGAACTGCAAAAACGGGTTTTTGGCTACAGCCGGGCCCCACTCGCCGGTGAGCACCGTGTTGCCATTGTGGGTGGCCGTGATGTTGGTGATATGCCAAGCGGGGATCACCTTGCCGGCGGCATCTTTGCGCTGGCCGGTTTCCATTTCGTGGGCCATCAGCACACGAACGGTGGCATTGCCACCTGCTGCTTGGGCACGGATACGCATCGGGTCTGCCATAGAAATCTCCTTGAGTTGAAAAAGTTAAGGGTCAGCGTAGCTTGCAAAGGGCGGGGCGGTCTAGCCGCCGCAGCCGCCCAAGGTCACCTTGATTTCTTTTTTGGCAAACAACACCCGCCCATCGGCCAGCAGTGCGACCGCATAAACATCCGACGATTGGCCCATTTTGGCGCGGGTGGTGATGTTGGCGTCGACGCTGTCGGAGACATTAAAACTGGCGATCAGCGCGCTCGGGTTTTTTTCAACCAGCAGCAGCAACTGCTTCACGCCGGCCAAGGTGGTGCTGGCGCCCACCGGAACCACCGCACCGTTCTCGGCAATGTCTGGCCCGGTGATGCTGACGTCTTTGCTCTCTGTTGGCGTGCCCAAGCCCAAGGCCTTCAGGACGTCAGTCAGATTCTTGGCCTCAAAAGCTTTGGCATTGAAGGCCAAGGCGTAGCCTGGAAACAAGCCGCTGGCGGCCAGCAATCCGGCCACAAGGGCGCTGTTGCGAAGTGTCTTGCGACGGGTTTGCATGATCGTCTCCTTAAAAATAAATAACAACAAGGGGCTCAGGGTTTGGTGGCGCCAGTGGCGAGCCAGGCGGCAATTGTTTTGGCATCGGCATCACTAAGAGATTGGGCTGGCATCGGGATCGGCCCCCACAGCCCGGCGCCGCCCGCGCGGATCTTTGTTGCAAGATAGTCTACCTGTCCCGGGTACTTCTTGGCAATTTCGGCAAATGAAGGGCCGACGATTTTCTGCGCCACACCATGGCAGGCGGTGCAGCTGTTTTTGGTCGCCAAAGCGAGCGCGGCTTTGACATTCACGGCATTCGCGGCGCTGCCGGGTGTTTTTTCAGTCGCAGCTGCCGGGGCAGCCAGGGCAGCCAAGACGGTCTTTGCCGCCCCGACCGAGGTGCCCGGTTTGAGCTCGGCTTGGCTGGTATCGGCGCCACGCTGTGGTCCCACCTGGCGGTTTTGTTCAGCCAGATTGCCATGCTGGTTGCGGGCAAAGTCGGGCAAGGCCGATGCCACCATGACCTCCGCGGTGCAGTTGCGCAGGCAGGCCGAGCCGGGTGTATCGGGCTTGGCAGCGGGGCCAAACTCACTGCCGGGCCACAGGGCGTGGGCTGCCGTCATGCCCAGGCGGTTTGGCATACGGGCCTGCACTTCGACCATGTTTTGGTCCGACAGAGTGAAGCCATCGGGCAGCACATTGCCTAGGTTGAGCATGTAGGCGGTCACGGCGTAGACCTCGTTGGCCGACAGCGACTTGGGTTGGTTCCAGGGCATTGCCCGGTTGATGTAGTCCCACAGGGTTGACAGGGTGGCGACTTTCATCAGCGTGGTGCGGCTGGGGTAAGCGGGGTCATTCAGGCGGGCCACTCGGCCGGTGCGCACATCCTGCTCGGTGGTGCCGCCCACCAAGGGACTGAAGACCTGGTTCGATTCGCCAAAAACACCATGACAAGAGGCGCACTTGGCCTCCCAGATGTGCTGGCCCTCAGCCACCGAGCCCGAACCGGCCGGCAGCCCTTTGAAGTCGGGCCGAACATCAATATCCCAAGCGGCCACCTCTTTAGGCGTAGCAGCGCGGCCCACGCCAGGGTACTTGTCGCTGGCATCGGCCACGCCGCCGCCCGCGCAAGCCAGCAGCAACAGCCCAAGCGTCCGGCCAAGCCGCGCAGAAAAAAGTTCAGGAAACCTGAACATTTTTAACCTCTCCATTGGCCTGCACCAGCCAAGACTGAATCGAATTGTTGTGGTAAATCGAGCGGGTGCCGCGCGCCGCCCGACTTTGTCGGTAGCTGGGCTGCGCCAAGCCGGAGTCGTCTGTGGCACGGCTTTGAATGATGGCCGGCTGGCCGTCCCACACCCAGTCCAGGTTGAAGCGGCTGAGGCACTTGCTCATCACCGGGGCTTCAAGTCGGGCGGCCCGCCAGTTACGTCCGCCGTCCACCGAAACATCAACCCGAGCCACTTTGCCCCGCCCTGACCAGGCCAGACCGGTGATGTTGTAGTAGCCCCGGTCGAGCAGCACCTGCCCGCCTGAAGGCGTGGTGACCACGCTCTTGCATTCCTGGATGCTGGTGTACTGCCGATGCAGGCCGTTGGGCATGAGGTCCATGTAGTGGATGGCCTCGTCTTTGGTGGCATAGGGCTTGTCCCCGAGCTCAATGCGGCGCAAATACTTCACCCAGCTGACCCCCTGAATGCCGGGCACCACCAGGCGCAGCGGATAGCCGTTTTCGGGGCGCAACATCTCGCCGTTTTGGCCATAGGCCACCAGCACCTCGCCGTTGAGAATTTGGCTCAGGGGAATGGTGCGGGTCATGGACGAGCCGTCTGCGCCCTCGGCCAGCACAAACCGGCCTTTTTTCAGGTCTGCGCCCGCCATCTCCAGCAAGGTGATCAGCGGCACGCCAGTGAACTCGCTGCAAGACAGCATGCCATGGCTGTACTGTGCGGTGGGGACTGCCACATTGCCCCACTCCATGCCGGTGTTGGCGCCGCACTCTATGAAATGAAAGCGCGAGACGCTGGGCAGGCGCATGATCTCGTCCAGCGTGAACACCATCGGTGTTTTGAGCATGCCGGGCTCCGAGCCATTGACCATGAGCCGATGCCGCGAGGGGTCGATGTCCCACCAACCCTGGTGATGGCGCTCAAAATGCAAGCCGCTGGGGGTGACGATGCCAAACATCGACTGCAGCGGCGCAAAAGAGACCGAGGACTGGGTAGTTTGGGTCAGCCCGGGGCTTTGCCGGCGCTGCAGGTTGGCTTCATATTGCGACGGCTTGCCATAGCCCTCGCTAGCGACACCCTGTCCCAGGCCTTTGCTGTGTTCGGGTAAGGCCAGAATATTCGGGTCACCCCCGGAAGGGGGCAGCGGGTTGGCCTGGGCCAGCGCCGCAGATGCCGCAGCCCCGGAGGCAGCCGCAAAAGCATTGCGCAAAAAATCCCGCCGCCCGGCCCGGGCCTCATGCGCCACCGTTTGCAGGCTTGCACGACCCAGAAAGTTCTCTGGAGCTCGCCTCAGACGCCCGGGGTTCAGCCAGTGGGTGTTCAAACTAGATTCCTTTGCAGGGGCTGCGGTGTTGAGGTGTGTTAAGTCGTAATATCAGCATGTACGAATATAAAAGACTTTCTTGGTTTTTGCACTAGGGGTTTTCACTAATTAGGGAACCTGCACAGATTCACCTGATGCCGCCCGGGAATTTGTAGTGGCTGCGGTTGAGCGCTGCGGCAATCGCTGTGACTTCATCCGGGAAAAGGCGCAAGCCGAGTTCGGTGTTGCACTGCTCGACCATCCCCCGCAACATACCGGCCGTGCTGATGCGTCCCTTGGGCCGGTAAATGGCACTGCCGTCGCCACCGACTTTTTTCTGATGGCATGCTGCACACTGATGCGTGGCGATCAACTCTTCGCCCAGCCCGATGTCGGCGCCGTCAAAAATCTTGGCGTCTTGGGCCAAGGCCGGCACGGCCCCGTGCAAGGCTGCAAGCAGCAGCAGGGCAAGCAAGCGTTTCACGGCTTGTCTTGCTCCATGAGTAAGTAGGTGTTGTAGGCGTTCATGCGGTTGGCCACGCGAAACAGCGGCAGCGACTCAAAACGGCTCCAGTCGGCGGCCTCGTAAGCGGCATCGAAGGGGTCAAGGTTTTTGGCCGCCGCGCCCATGGTGGCACGCAGATGCACCAAGTAATCTCGGGTCATTTGCATGTCTTCCCGGGCTGAGGTCGACACTGGCCCATGGCCCGGCACGATGACTCGACTCTCCAGCGCAAGCAGGCGCTCCAGCGAGCCAATCCACTGCCGACTGTCGGCTTGGCCAACAAAGGGAATCCGGGCGCGAAACACCAGGTCACCCGCGATCAGCACGCTCTCTTGCGGCAGGTAAACCACCAAGTCCTCGGGTGTGTGAGCCGGCCCCATCGGCTTGATCACGATCTGCACGCCACCCAACCACAGTTCGCGCTCATCGCCGAGCCACTCATCGGCTTCCACCAGGCGGGTGTCGGCGTTGATCCACGGCGCGAGTTGCTCTCGCGAGGCCCTCAGGCGTAGCTCAGCGGTGTCTGAGCGCAGGTAGTCTCGAGCGCCTTGGTGCGCCCATATTCGGGCCCCCAGCGCTTTGAAGGTTTGCAACCCATAAATATGGTCGGCGTGGTAGTGGGTCACGATCACATGGCTGATGGGCTGCAGTGTGATGAGGCGTATTTCCTCGGCCAGACCTTGTGCCAAGGCAGGTGAGCCGAGGGCATCGACCACCACCACCCCTTGGCCGGTGACGATCACGGCCGCGTTGGAGATAAAGTTCTGGTTGCCGGGTGTGCCCAAGGCGGAGAGGCCTTGAACATACCAGACCGAGGGCGAAACCTGTATCAGGCCTAGGCTCGGCGCAGTTTGGGCCCAAGCCGTAGCTGCCGTACTGATGGCCGCGGCCATGGCCCAGGCCCAAACGGTGCTCATGGCCGGTTGTGTGTTGGCGGTCTGCGCTCAGGCCAGGGTATCGGCCCAGATATTTTGCGCCCAGGCCATGGCGTAAATGCCCTCGAGTTCATTGGCCGCGCTCGACACCCCACCAGCGCCTGGCACCGTGAGCATGGTTTTCTGAACTGCGTCATACCGGTGCACGCTGGCGACGTGAACGACCTCTTTGTCGCTGACAAAGCTGTAGCAGGTGTTGTTGTAGATCGGCAGGCTGTTGGGTGCCTGGCCGCTCAGCAGTGCTACCACCGCGGCCGCACAGGTCTTGCCGTGCTGATTGGCCATATGGCCAGACTTTGGCATCGCTGGTGCCGCCAGGACCGCGTCGCCCAGCACGTGGATATTTTTGGCAACCTTCGACTCATGGGTCAAAAAATCAACCTCGCACCAGCGCTTGTTGGCTGTGGCCAAACCGGTCTTGACGGCAATATCGCCTGCCCGCATGGCCGGCAGGACATTGAGGACCGTGGCCTTCACGTCGTCACTGAATTCGAATTTCAGGGTGTTGGTGAGCGCGTCGACATCGACGAGGCTGTGTTTGGGGCGGTACTCCACGATGCCCTGGTAGCGCTCGGCCCATGCCTTCTTGAAGAGTGGCCCTTTAGAAGTGACATCGTCGTTGGCGTCCAGCACCAGCACCTTGCTGCGAGGCTTGGCCTGGCGGAAATAGTGGGCCACTTGGCAAGCCCGCTCATAGGGGCCGGGGGGGCAGCGGTAGGGCGCCAGTGGAACCGTCAAAGCATAAACACCGCCATCGGGCATGGCCTCGAGTTGCCGTCGCAGGGCGAGGGTTTGCGCACCGGCTTTCCAGGCGTGCAGCACCGTGTCTTGCGCACCCGCCCTGGCCATGCCGGGCAAGGCATCCATCATCATGTCGACCCCCGGGGAGAGGATCAGGCGATCATAAGGCAGCTCGCCGCCGCTGGCCAGTTTAACGATGCGCCGGTCGGGGTCTATGCTGGTGACCAGGTCACGCAACAGGTTCACACCGTGCCGTTTGGATAAATTGTCATAGGGTGAGGTGATGTCGGCCATCGTCTTGCTGCCACCAAGCACCAGGTTGGAGATGGGGCAGGATACAAACTCAGGGTTGGGCTCAACCAGGGTCACATTGATTTGATAGTCTGACCACATCCGCACATACTTGGCGGCTGTAGCGCCGCCATAGCCGCCCCCCACCACCACCACTTTTGGCCCGCTCTGGCCGATGGCTTTTCCGGGCAGCCCCAGGGCGCCCAGGGCAGCCCCCATCGATGCAGTCTGTAAGAGTTGACGACGTTGCATGGTGCGCTCCTGTAGGGTTTATTTTTTCAATGCCGAAAAATAGTCCGCCAGCTGCTGGAGCTGCTCGTCCGAGTAACCTTTGGCAATCTGGTGCATCACCGTCGCCGGCCGGGTGCCAGCCTTGTAGTCCAGCAACTTCTTGGCCATGTCTTCCTTGGGTGCGCCGGCCAGCGATGCCGAACTGCCAACTGCCACGCCCAGTGTGCCGTGGCAGTTGGCACAGCCGGCCGCCCAACTGCGAACCTGCAGCGCATTGGCTTGAGCCCAGCAGCTCTGGGCACCCCAAAGTACCGCAGCAACGGCGAGCAAGCGTGTGGTTGAGCTCATAAAAGTGTCTCCTGTTTGAAGCTCGCCAGGCCGGCGAAGCAGATTTATCACTGATTGCTTATATTAATTTCGCGATTATTTGTCTAAAAATGGTGCGCGTAACCTAGTGAAAACCCGAAGCCTGGGCCGAGTGCCCGGCCTCAGGCTGATTCAATAGCGATTTGCGTGCACACCGCCCGGCAGAGGCTGACGACGCGTTCATTCACGATGCGGTAGTAAATTTGCACACCGTCGCGCCGCTTGCCCAACACCTGGGACCTGTACAAGGTGTTGAGGTGCTGCGACATATTGGGTTGGGTGGTGTTGATTTCTGCCAGCAATTCACCCACATTTTTTTCGCCATCGCACAGGCTGCTGATGATCTTCAGGCGCATCGGTGCCGACATCACCCGGAACACCTCTGCAGCGGTTTCAAAGACCTGGTCAGACTCTGAAAAAGAGGGTGTGACACCCCTGGTTTTAGCGCTGGGTCGGGCTGCTGAGGGGGCCTGTTTCGTCATGTTTGAATCCTAACAGCGGGCTTCAGGCACGCCGGTAGACACAGAAAACACCGTCCGGCGCTGCCGATGTGCTGTAGTGCCGGTCGAGGCGAAAAGCGCTCTCGCTGATCTGACCCTGGTGCTGCAGAGCGGCGAGTTTGTCCTTGAAGCCCAGCGACTCCCAGACTTCGAGTTTGACGGTAAAAGCAAACGGTGCGCCTGGGCGTAAAACCCGAAACAGCTCGTCCAGGCACTTCGCATCAACATGACCATGGGTAAACGTGCCGCAGCAACTCATGGCGTCCTGGCTGGCGTCGGCCAAGGGCAACGGGGCGTTGAGGTCGGCCGTTAAAAATTGCCGGTAGACGCCGCGCCGGCCTGCGACCTGCATCATCTCGGGCGACACATCCAGGCCATCGATGCACTGAAAACCGTGCCCGGCCAGCGCCTGACCACCCAGCCCAGTGCCACAGCCAATGTCGAGTATTTGAGCCTGCCGGTCTGGCAGATGTTGGGCCAGCAAGCCGGCCACCAGGGCGGGCGACTGGTAGTTCAGGCCCTGCAGCATGGTGTTGTCGTAGGTTTCAGCCCAGTCGCGGTACAGGGCGCGCGACTCGTCATCAGTTTGCAGTGCGTAGGCCCGCACCAGCAGCGCCGCTGCTTGCGGGCTGACGCCGGGCGGAATTTTTACGGGCGTTCTCATGGGTGAAGTTTAGGCCCACCAGGCACCGACGCTATGGCCTTGCAATAGTCCAGAAATGTCTGCTCAAGGCTAGCCCGCTGTTGCGAGACTTGCTGATGCTGTGGGTTGCCAAAACAGGCGCGGCTTGACCGATCGCAGCGAGGATTGTCATGCTCAGGTCTGGGGTTTTTGTCGGTCGCCTAAAAGGTTCATGCGGGTGAGCATTTCTTTTTCATGCTGTACCGTCAGCGCAATCGCTTGTCGGTAGGCGGTGGTATCCAGGTAGGCAACTTCTTGATCGTAACGCGCCAGCTCGGCAATGTGTCGCGCGCTATGGGTGGCCTGCCGGAATACCCCGTGCAGTGTTTGAATGATGTTGCGGTCGGTACCGCTGGGCGCGGCCAAGCCCCAGGGGGAGGTGTAAATTGCCTGCTTGAAGCCCAGTTCACGCAGGGTCGGAACATCGGGCCATTTAGCGCTGCGCTGCGCACTAAAAATGGCGAGCAAGCGCAACTTGCCCTGGTCTACCCAGGGTGCGAACCCGGTTGAATTAACCCCCGCCATCAGAGTGCCATTCACCAGCGCCAGCATTTGGTCGGTGGTGCCTTTGTACGGAATGTGGGTATAGCTGATGCGCCGGTCCTGCATGATTTCTTCCATCGCCAGGTGGGCCGTCGTGCCAATGCCGGTCGATCCCATGAGCAGCTCGTTCGGGCGGGAGCGCGCCCAACGGAGCATGTCTTCCAGGGTGTTCCAGGGACTGCTGCTTGGCACCAACAAGCCAAAGGTGGTGCCAGAAATTTGCAATATCGGCGTGAGATCTGCAATCGGATCCCAGGCGACTGAATACATCAATGCATACCGGAATACCGTGATCGGTAATTGGCCGATGGTGTATCCGTCCGGCGCGGCCATTTTTAGCAGCGGCGCGACCAGCGTGCCGGCCGCTCCTGGTCGGTTGATGATGTTCACGGGTTGACCGAGCCGCTCTCCCGCCTCGTCCGCCAAGATGCGAAAGGTCAAGTCGGTACCCCCGCCGATGGGCCAAGGTACGATCAGGCTGATAGGCCGGGTTGGCCAAGCGGTGGGCTGCGCAAAAGGCGCAAGCGGTG
>CAMATS010000055.1 GCA_945861195.1 Rhodoferax sp. OV413 | reverse complement strand
GAAATGTTCGTCAAACAGCCGGATGAAAGGGCCTATCGCGCAGGAGCCGTTGTTGTCTTTGGCCTTGCCCAGCAACAAGGCGCTGCGGCCTTCAAAATCGCGCAGGTTGACATCATTGCCCAGCGCCACACCAACCACCTGCGCCAAAGAATTAACCGCCAGCACGATTTCAGGCTCTGGGTTGTTCCAGTTCGAGCGTGGGTGCAGGCCGACATCGCTGCCAAGACCCACTGCCGCCAGCACCGGCGCTTTGGTAAAAATTTCGGCATCCGGGCCTATGCCAACTTCGAGGTACTGAGACCAAGCACCGCGGGCCTGCAACACCTGTTTAACTTCTTCCGCCTGCTGCGAGCCTGGCTGGATACCGGTCAGGTCCTGCCCCAGAATCTGGTGGAGTTCGGCTCGCAGCGCCTGCGCACGGCTGGCGTCCCCACGGGCCTGCTCTTCAATCACCCGCTCCAACAGGCTCGCCACAAAGGTCACGCCGGTGGCCTTGATAGCCTGCAAATCGCAAGGCGCCAGCAGCCATGGCAAGCTGGTATCGCGGCCGGCTTCTTCAGCGTTATTCAACACAGCATCGAGCGCTGCGATCACCGGCAAGCGGCCCGCCGCCAGCGCCGAGCGCAACAGATCAGCCGGGTTCGGCAGGTCCAGCAAAGCACTGCAGGTGAGCGCCAGTGAGGAGGCATCATGCAAGCGACCCGCCGCCACAAGAGCCACAACCGGCCCTAGGTCGGGTACCCAGACCCGTGCGATCAGCAGCGCGCGCGCATGGTCGCTAGGCAGGCAATCAGCGATCAGGCGGGGCATCGGGGAGGCGGCATCTGAAACCATGGCTTAGCTACTTTCTGGCGCGGGGCGCCGAAGGGTCAAGAGTGACTTATTTTGACTGAAATGGTCACAGCACTTTTTGGGCTGCCTCAACGCACCAAATAGGCATCGCCCAGGGGCCGGGCTGCATTCAGGCCGCCATAACTCAAGCCGCCGTGGCCGCCGGGCGGGTGACCAAACCAGCGCTCATCACGGCTATCTTCGGCGGCCTGCCAGCGTACGTCGCAGGAAAGCCGAACCGTGCCACCAGGCAGGCAGTTGTCGCAAGACCCATGCAGCGTGAACATGTCAAACAGCAGCACATCGCCGGCGCGGAAATCGCTTGTCAGCAAACGGGTTTTGTGGCTTTTCGCAAAGGCAATCGCATCCATCGGGAAAGAGCCCGGCAAGCCATCACGGTCAACATCCACCCCCCGATAGCGTGCTATCAGTGCATCGAAGCGGTTGGACCCTTCCACCACCACCAGCGGTCCGGCACGCAAGGGCAGGTCACCCAAGGGGATCCAGGCGGTGATCACCCGCTGCGACCCACGGTTCATGTAGACATGGTCGAAGTGCAAGGGACTGGACCGGCCCTGCGCCATGGTGCGCAGCCACAAAAAATCAAAGGGCACTGTAGGACAGCCCAGCACCGCCGCCGATGCTTCAGCCAGGGCAAGGCCATGGCTGACAGCCCGCAGAGCAGGTGATTCGCTCACCGTGCGCCAAAAGGCCGACAGGTCGGGGTGTAGCTCAGCGCGTTTGCTCAAACCACTGGCGACCGCTGCCTCGACCGGCTCGCAAATCTCCCCAACCGCCGCCAGTTGCAAAAGCACCTCCCGCCGGGCCACTAAAACAGCCTCGCGCGACAAGGCCCCGCGCAACAACACATAACCATCGCGGGCCAGCAGAGCGGGCAACTCAGCTGCCCCGCGGCGCCAATCAGGCGTCTCATTCAAGCGCCCCAGCAATTCAATGGGAACTTGGGCACCGGCGATGACGGCGCCGTCAAATTCGAGCTGAGCCGAGGGGTCGGCAGCGGGAGGGGGTTTGGATATCAAAGCGGTTCCAAGGTTAACGAATTCAATGCGCAGCGGCCCAGAATAATTTAACTAACGATTTGCAGCAGGGGTATTCCAGCAAATAAATGGCTCTCGACTATGACAGCGAGACTGGTTTCGCCCAGCGAAACGCATTGCTCTTTTTTAATGGCCGAAAAACTGGATGGCCGGGGTTAGCATGGCAAGAAAACCCAGTCTGGTCAGGTCATTGATGCTCCCAGTAAGTTGCGATGATGATGCTGGTCAAAGCTGCCTGCGCTTTCTTGCCGAGTTTAAATAAGGAAGTATTGCTCAGGTTCGGCCCATACACCCAACCACCACCAAGGAGACGCTTCATGTTCACGTTCCATACCCCCAAAGCGCTATTGATAGCTGCTATGAGTCTGGCTGTCTCTGTGCAGGCACAGACCGTCCTGACTTTTGGCGGATCTGATGCAATAGGGTCCCTACTTGATCGTCAGAACATACGCTATACCGCCTGTGTCAACGACAAAGCAGGGGGACGTCTGAAAATTAATTTTATTCAGGGGGAGCAACTCGGCAGCGATGTGCAGGTCATCGAGCAGATGATGCAAGGCTCGGTTCACATTTATGGCGATGTCCTCGACTGGTATGCAAATTGGGTCAAGGATTACGCAATTCTGGCCTGGGGCTTTACATTCCGCGATGCGGACCATCTGCAAAAGTTTCTCGATAGCCCGACCTACACGGCCATGGCCGAAAAACTACGCAAGGAGCAGGGCTTGAGAATTCTGGCTGCAGCACCGACCCAGCCCCGAATACTGTTCTCCAAAAAGCCAGTGACCGCCCTTGCCGACCTAGGTGGTGTGAAGATGCGTGTACCAGAGATCAAGACCTACCTGACACTGTGGGAGACTTTGGGTACACGGCCGTCCCGACTGGCCTGGGGGGAAATTTATCTAGGCCTGAAAACCGGCGTTGTTGAAGCCGCCGAAGGGCCTATTTCATCCGCGTTTGCCGCTAAATTTCATGAGGCAGCACCGAATGTCACCCGCACGGATCACCTGATGTCGTCGGCTCACATCACCGTCAATGAAAAAGCTTTTTTAGCGCTCCCGCCAGATCTGCAAAAACTCATGACCGATTGTGCGGTTGATGCGGTACAAAACACACGTAAAGCCGCTCAAGCAGAAACCGAAGACGTGGTGCGTAAGATGGTCAGCGAAGGTGCCAAGGTGAGCAACATCGACAAGGCGCCTATCCAGCAACGAGCCAAAGAGGGCGTGACCAAGATGGAAAAAGACGGGGCTTGGACGCCAGGTTTGTGGGATCAGATTCAGAAGCTCTGAGCCCATGCTGAAACACTATCGGCGCTTGCTCGACCGCATAGGTTGGGTCGAGCAAGGCCTCGGCTTGGGCCTGATTGTGCTGATCGTTGTTGCCATCACGGTTCAGGTGTTCAGTCGGTACGTACTGGGACGCCCAATCGCTTGGGTGGAGGAGTCGGCGACCTACGCTTTTATATGGATGGTTTTTGTCGGGGCTAGCCTGGGGCTCAAGTTGGATCGCCACATTGTTATTGAGACATTTGGCCGTTTTTTGCCGATGCGTATGGCCGCCGCGCTACGGGCGGCCGTCTTCCTTCTAATTTTATTGACGCTCATCGTGTTGGTGTTTCAAGGTACCAAGGTCATGGGGGTTGAAGGACGGTCAAAAACAATCTCCCTGCCCATCGAACTGCCACGTAGTTGGTTCTACTCCATGCCACTGACGCTTTCGGCGGCGTCGATGGTATTGACCGCGGTCTATCTGCTGCTCAAGGATCTGGCTGTGGTGGTGGGGTGGCATCAAGGCCGAACCATGGCAGCGCCCGAGGTGACCTGATGACGCTGCTCGTTTTATTTGGCTTGTTTGCGGTTCTCGTTGCGCTAGAGGTTCCGGTGGCATTTGCCATGGCTCTTTCATCAATAGCAACCCTGGTCTTCACGCAACCAGTACCGCTGTCGATTGTGGTGCAGCGGATGGGCACCGGGCTCGACAGTTTTGTGCTGATTGCTATTCCGCTGTTCGTTTTGGCGGGCCATTTACTCAACCGGGCTGGCATAGCGGATCGGATATTTGACTTCGCCGATGCTTTAGTCGGTCATATCCGCGGCGGCTTGGCCCATGTCAACGTGCTGGCGAGCATGATCTTTGCCGGCATGAGTGGTGTGGCGCAAGCTGATGCGGCAGGGCTTGGCGTAGTGGAGGTCAATGCGATGCGCAAAGAAGGCTTTGACCCAGCGTTCGCAGCTGCGGTGAGCGCTGCCTCGTCGATCATTGGCCCGATTATTCCGCCCTCCGTCATCATGGTGGTCTACGCGGTGATGGTGCAAGTGTCCGTCGGAGATTTATTTTTGGCGGGTTTTCTGCCCGGTATATTGATGGGCATGGCCTTGATGGCGATGATCTACTGGATGGTCAGAACAGGCCGTGTGCATGCTCCGCCAACCAAGTCAATCTCTTACCCCCGCATTGCCAAGACATTTGTGCGAGCCCTGCCTGCGCTGGCCGCCCCTGTTTTTCTTACAGTCGGGCTCTTGGCGGGAGTTGCCACGCCCACAGAACTAGGCGCGCTCACGGTCGTCTATGCCACGGCCCTGGGCTTCGCTCAGCGTGAACTGAGCGTCAAGGATGTCATGGATTCATTGCGTGAAACCCTGATCACCTGTGGTGTGCTGGTGTTCATCATTGCTTGCGCCGTACCTTTTGGCTGGATAGTCGCCACGTCGCAAGCGCCACAAAAACTCGCAATGTTCATGATGTCGATCTCGGACAACAAGCTGGTGATCTTGGCGATCATCAATGTCGTCTTGTTAGTGATCGGCTGCTTTATGGAAACCACCGCAATTTTGCTGATCGCCACACCAACCCTGTATCCGCTGATCATGGCCTTGGGCATTGACCCCGTGCATTTCGGGATCATCCTCATTGTCAACCTGCTGATTGGAACGCTGACGCCGCCATTTGGCGTGATTCTCTTCATCATGATGAATATCGCCAAGGTCAGTTTGGCGCAAATCTCGCGGGCAGTATTGCCGTTTTACCTGCCACTGCTTTTCACATTGATCGTCATCACCTACTGGGCCGATTTCGTCCTCTTCATTCCGCGGTTTTTTGGCAAGCCGACTTGACACAAACCGCTGTTGGCGGCGCCTGAGAGTTCGCCAAATACTGAGTTGCGCCTGTAGTCGTCGGATGCGGGATGCGGTGCCCAGCGAGAGGCGCGTCATGTGGCCAAGTCACATCAGAGATTCACAACGACGGCAAGCGCCCCAAGATGGCGAGACACATGTGCAGGTGATTGTTTGACGAGCCCCGAGGAGCGGCAGCAAGGGCAAAGTCCCATGCTACGATTACTAACATGTTAGTCAGAAAACATCAATCGCGCTGATCTTCTTCCAAGCCATGCTCAAAGGCATTTCCCCTCTGCTGTCGCCCGAATTGCTGCACATCCTGGCATCAATGGGCCATGGCGATGAGATCGTGTTGGCCGATGCCAATTTCCCGGCTGCCACCCATGCCAAACGCCTGGTCCGCCTGCCTGGCCTGTCGGCGCCAGCGGTGCTCGACGCCGTGCTGTCGGTGTTGCCACTGGACAATTTTGTCAGCCACGCAGCGCTCACCATGCAGGTGGTGGGCGATGCCGCCAGTGTGCCGCCGGCTGTAGCCGAGTTCAATGCCTTACTGCGCCAACACGGTCATCCAGAGGCCGGCTCGCTGGAGCGCTTTGCCTTCTACGACCGCGCGGCCCAGGCCTTTGCGGTGGTGGCCACCGGCGAGGGCCGCACCTACGGCAACATCCTGCTCAAAAAAGGCGTTCTAGCCTCATGAGACAAGGGTTTGCAGATCCAAAAAATGTAGCGCGCGATGGCGCGGCCCTTGGCAGGCCAGATGCGGTCAGCCAGCGGGTACGTGCTTACCAAGGCTTCACGCAGCGGATTGTCAGCGGCGCCATTCTGCCGGGCCAGTTCATCTCTCAACGCGAGTTGATGACTCTGCTGGACATGCCTTTGGGCGCGGTGCGCGAAATGATTCCGCGGTTAGAGGCCGGCGGCTTGATCAAAACCGTACCGCAACGAGGCTTGCAGATCGCCCATGTGGACCTCAAACTCATCCGTAATGCGTTTCAGGTGCGCAGCATGATCGAGCGCGAGGCGGTTCTGGCCTTTGTGGAGAGCGCCAGCAATGCGGAGCTGGCCGCCATTGAGGCGGCGCACCAGCAGATCCTGGCGCGCGCCAACAAGGCCAGCACCACCGACCCCCAGTTGCTGGACGACGCCCAGGCGCTGGACTGGGGCCTGCACGACCGCATGGTGGACGCGCTGGGCAATGAGATCGTGTCTGACATTTACCGCGTCAACAGCCTGCGTGTGCGCCTGATCAAACTGGAGCAAAGTGTCATCACGCCGGTCATCCTGATTCCGGCGATGCAGGAACACCTCAGCTTCATCGCCGCCCTGCGCGAGCGCAACGCCGCGCAGGCGGCAGCGCTGCTCGACGCCCACATCAACAGTGCCCGCAGCCGGGTCATGAACGTCCCCAACCATTAGGAGAACACCTTTGAACCCTGCCATTCACGGCCTCTGGCCCGCCCTGCTCTTGCCCGTGTCACCCAACGGCGAGATCGACGCGCCGCTGGCCATCGCCCACGCCCATCGCATGCTTCAAGCCGGCTGCGAAGGCGTCACCCTGTTTGGCACCACGGGCGAGGGCCCGGCCTTCACCACCGCCGAGCGGCAGGCCCTGCTGGAGTCGATGTTGGGCAGCGGCATCCGCCCAGACCAGGTGGTGGTCACCACCACTGCCTCGGCGCTGGGTGACGCCATCACCTTGGGGCGGCACGCCACCCGGCTGGGCGTGCACCGCCAGTTGTTCATGCCGCCGTTTTATTACAACCAGCCACGCGATGCCGGTGTGGTCGACGCAGTGACGCAAGTCATTGAGGGCATTGGCAGTGAGGCCATCAAGGTGCTGCTGTACCACTTTCCGGCCATAAGCACCTACAGCTTTTCGCATGCGGCTATTGCCGAGCTGCGGCGCCGGCACCCCGCCCAGGTGGCCGGTGTCAAGGACAGCGGTGGCGACCTGGCACACGCCCTGGCATTGGTGCAGGCCTTTCCCGGCTTTGCCGTGTTGGTGGGCTCAGAGCCCCATGTGGCGCCGGTGATGCTGGCAGGCGGCTGCGGCTCCATCAACGGCCTGGGCAATATTGCCCCTGGCCTGATGCGCCGTGTGATCGACGCACCAGGCCAGGTCAGCGCGCAAGACACACAACTCATGAGCGCCCTGCTGGCCTTGCTGTCGGTCAAACCCGGTATGCCGTTTGTCGGCGTTTACAAGGCCATGCTGGCCGAACAGACCGGCGACGACCGCTGGCTGACCATGCGCGCCCCACTCAGTCCTCTGGAAAACACCGAGGCGCAATCCGTCAGACAAGGGTATCGTGCGATAGGCGCACTGCTTGCCCACGTTTAAACCAGAAACCCCTTTAACCCAATTAACCCCCTAAATCCCTTTAACCCACAGGAGACAACCCCATGACAACCCAACAACTCACCCGCCGCACCCTGCTTGGCGCCACCATGGCGCTGGGCGCAACTGCCACCCTGCCCGCCCTGGCGCAAAACAAAGTGGTGCTGCGCATCTCTACCCCGGCCGGGCCCGAGGACTGGCACGGCAAGATGTGGACCGTCTTCAAAGAGTCGCTTGATAAAAGCGCCCCCGGCGAATTTGATGTGCAGATCAACCTGAACGGCTCGCTGTTCAAACAGGGCACCGAGCCGGCCGCCATGGCCCGCGGCAACCTGGAGCTGGCCGCTATTTCGGCGCAAGACATCGCCAAAATCCTGCCTGAATACTCAATTTTTACCGCCGGCTACCTGATCCGTGACCCCGATCACCAGCAAAAGGTGTTCAACGGCCCGATCGGCGCCGAGATGTACAAGGCGGTGGCCGAGAAAATGGATGTGCAGATTCTGGGCATTGGCTACCTGGGCAGCCGCCAGGTCAATTTGCGTGAAGTGCGCAATGTCAAAACCCCGGCCGACCTCAAAGGCGTCAAGCTGCGCATGCCCGGCTCCAAAGAGTGGCTGTTTCTGGGCGAAGCCCTGGGCGCCACACCCACCCCGCTGGCTTTTGGCGAGGTCTACCTGGGCCTGAAAACCGGCACCGTGGACGGCCAAGACAACCCCCTGCCCTCGGTGCGTGCTGCCAAGTTCTATGAAGTGACCAAACAAATCGTGCTGACCAGCCACCTGACTGACGGTATCTTTATTGCCATCTCCAGCAAGAGCTACAACGCCATGAACGCCGCTCAAAAGCAAAAAGTCAACGCCGCCACCCAGGCTGCGATTGCCTTCAACAACGACAACCGCGTCAAGGAAGAGGCCCAACTGGTCGATTTCTTCAAAAAAGAGGGCCTGCAAGTCAGCACGCCTGATGTGGAAGCCTTCCGCAAAACCGTGCAAGCGGCCTACCAGAACTCGGACTACGCCAAGGTCTGGCCCAAGGGCCTGGTTGATCGCATCAACGCCGTCAAGTGAGCCTGGTACGCTGGCTCAAGGGGGCCGCCAACGCCATCGGCGGCGCCCTTTTTCTGACGCTGTTCGTGGTGTTCGTGGTCCAGATCACGGCTCGATTTGGCTTCAACAAGCCCCTGGCCTGGACCGATGAGGCAGCCGTCATCCTCTACATCTGGGTGATTTTGTGGGCGGCGGCCTTCATCGTGCCCGAGCGCGAGCATGTGATGTTTGACCTGGTCTGGAACAGCGTCGGCCGTCCGCTGCGCAAACTGATGCGCATCGCTGGCAGCCTGCTGGTGGGCGGCCTGGCACTGGCGAGCCTGCCGGGCACCTGGGACTATGTGCATTTCATGGCGCGCGAGGGCACGCCAGTGCTCAACCTGCCATTCATGTGGGTGTTTTTGCCCTTTGTCTTTTTGATGGTGTCCCTGACGCTGCGCTGCGCCTGGGCCATCTGGCAAGCTTTGCACGGCCACGGGCTGGACGCCGAGCTGAACCTGTCATGAGCACCGGCATCCTGATTTTGGCCGGCGTGCTGGTGGCCGGCATGCTGCTGCGCATGCCCATTGGTTTTTCGATGCTGGCCTCGGGCGTGGCCTACCTGCTGGTCAAACGGCAAGACATCGGGTTGGTGGCCGAGCAGGTGGGCAACGGCCTCTACAACAGCTATGTGCTGCTGGCCGTGCCGCTGTTTGTGTTTGCCGCCAACATCATGAACGCCGGCACCGTGAGCGAGCGTATTTTTGATTTCTGCCGCATTCTGGTCGGGCGCATGCGCGGCGGCTTGGCCCAGGTGGATATTCTGGTGAGCGTTATTTTCTCCGGCATGAGCGGCAGCGCCATTGCCGACGCCGCCGGGCCAGGCCTGGTCACCATCCGCCAGATGCTGAAAAAACCCGGCTACACCCGTGGCTTTGCTGCCGCGGTGGTGGTGGCGAGCGCCACGCTGGGCCCCATCATCCCGCCCTCGATCCCGATGGTGATCTACGCCCTGGTCTCAGGCGCATCGGTGGGTGCGCTGTTCCTGGGTGGCGTGGTGCCGGGCTTTTTGATGGCCGGGCTGATGATGGTCGTGGTGCACTTCATAGCGGTCAAACGCAACATGCCGCGCGACGAGCCGGTGCCGCGCGGCGAGTGGGCCGGCCTGATCTTGCGTGGCTCCCTGCCGCTGTCCATGCCCATCGTGTTGCTGGGCGGCATCTACTCGGGCGTATTCACCCCAACCGAAGCCGCCGCCGTGGCCGCGCTGCACGCGCTGGTGCTGTCGGCCTTTGTGTTCCGGGCCCTGACCTGGCGCAGCTTTTGGGGCGTGGTGCTCGAGTCCACCCGGGGTAGCGCGGTGATCACCATCATCCTGGCCGGCTCCTTCATGCTGAACTACGCCTTCACCGCAGAGGGCGTGCCGCAGGCCATGGCCTTGTGGGTCGACAGCATGCACCTGTCGCCCACTAAATTCCTGCTATTGGTGAATGTGATGTTTTTGGTGCTGGGCTGTTTTATGGACGTGTCGGTGCTGCTGCTGGTGTTTGTGCCCATGCTGCTGCCAGCGGCCAAGCTGCTGGGCATCGACCTGGTGCACTTTGGCGTGCTGGTGGTGCTCAACATGATGATCGGCATGATTCACCCGCCCTTTGGCATGCTGCTGTTTGTGACCAAGGCGCTCACC
>CAMATS010000054.1 GCA_945861195.1 Rhodoferax sp. OV413 | reverse complement strand
TCCACCAGCCGGTATTCGGCAGCAGACAGGGCATTGAAGTCAGCGTGCTTGAGGCGCTGCTGGTCACTGGCCGTCATGGCGGCGTCAAAGTCGACCTTCTGGTCTTCCTGCTTGGGCTGGACCTGCTGGCCAAAGGCCTTTTGAGGCGTGAGGGCCTCGCGCACCCGGGGGCGCCGCTTGCTGGGCTCGGCCTTGCCCTCGGCGCTGGGCAACATTTGGGCCAGCAGCTTGTGGGCCAGGTTGGGATTGCGAAAAAAGGCTTCGAACAGCTCGCGAAACACCTCCCGGTCCTGCTCGCGGCTGACCAGCACCGCCTCCATCGCAGCCGCCAAGTCCGCTCGGTCATCCAGGCCGACCGCCAGCGCGGCCTCAGCCGCCAGTGCAATACGCGAACTGTCGATCCGCACCCCGGCGCGGCGCAGGGTGCGACCAAAGGCGGCCAGGTTGGCCGCCAGTTTGCCGGTGCGCGCATCGCCGAGTTGCATACGAGCTCAGGCTCGGGCTTCGGGCTCGGGCCGCAACAGGTCCTGGGCCATGTCGTTGGTGAGCGCCGCCACATCTTCGCGCTGCTTGAACAAAATGCCCGCCGTGTCTGACATCAGCTCGGGGTCCAGCACCAGGGTGTCAAGGGCTATCAGGGCCTTGGCCCACTCCACACTTTCGGCAATACCGGGCGCGCGCTGGAAGGCGCTGGCAAAGGGCTGACTGCGCAGGCGCATGACCACCTGGGCGACCTGGGCCGACAGGGCGTCCGAGGCCTGCGGCACCTGCGCCCGCACGATGGCCAGCTCGCGGTCGCGCTCGGGGTAATCCAGCCAGTGGTAGAGGCAGCGGCGTTTGACCGCGTCGTTCAACTCGCGGGTGCGGTTGCTGGTGAGTATGGTCACCGGGCTCACCTGGGCCCGCAGCGTGCCGAGTTCGGGAATACTGACCTGGTACTCGCCCAGGTACTCCAGCAAAAAGGCCTCAAAGGGCTCGTCGGCCCGGTCCACCTCGTCGATCAGCAGCACGGCGCCAGGCGACGGGGTTTGCAGTGCCTGCAGCAATGGCCGGCTGATCAGGTAGCGCGGTTGGTACACCTCGCGCTCTACCTGGGCCACGTCGGCCTCGCGGCCCTGCGCGGCACGCATGTGCAGCAACTGGGCGGCGTAGTTCCATTCGTACAGGGCTTCGCGCTGCTCCAGCCCGTCGTAGCACTGCAGGCGCAGCAACTCCCGGCCCAGCACTTTGGCGAGTGCCTTGGCGAGTTCGGTCTTGCCGACCCCGGGCTCACCTTCGAGCAAGAGCGGGCGCTGCAGCTTGAGCGCCAAAAAAACAGCCGTGGCCAGCCTGCGGTCGGCGTAGTAGCCGGCCGCCTCAAGGGCAGTCACCAGGGCATCAATACTGGAAAAATTGGACATCTCAGGTACCCATAAAAAAAGCCCCGCGTCGGACAACACGGGGCCTGACAGGATGCGCTCGGTCAGCCGAGCAGTTTAGCCACGGCGCGCTGGGTCTGCACGCTGATCAGGTTGGCCCGGTAGGCGGCCGAGGCATGGATGTCGGCATTGAGCTCGGAGGCGTCAATCGCCACGCCAGCGGCTGAGGCCACGGTGAAGCTGCTGTTCAGGGCGGCTTCCAGGCCACTGTGGCGGAATACCCCCTGAGCGGCACCGGTGATGGCCACCCGCACACCGGCATCGGTTTGCGCCACAAACACGCCCACCAGCGCAAAGCGCGAGGCCGGCTGCACAAACTTCATGTACACCGCCCGCTTAGGGATGGGGAAGCTGACCGCGGTGATCAGCTCGCCCTCGGCCAGCGCGGTGCTGAACATGCCCAGGAAGAAGTCGTCAGCTGCAATTTTGCGTGAGGTGGTGTGCACCGTGGCGCCCAGCCCGAGCAGGGCGCTGGGGTAGCAGGCGGCCGGGTCGTTGTTGGCCACCGAGCCGCCCAAGGTGCCCATGGCGCGCACCTGGCGGTCGCCAATATGGTCAGCCAAGTCGGCCAGGCCGGGGATCAGGGCTTTCACGTCGGCGTGGTTGGCGACATCCATGTGACGCGTCATGGCGCCAATCACAAGGGCATTGCCATCTCGGCAAATGCCGCTGAGCTCCTTGACGCCGGCCAGATCGGCCAGTTGGCCGGGCTGGGAGAGGCGCAGCTTCATGGCAGCCAGCAGGGTTTGCCCGCCGGCCAGTACTTTGGCGCCATTGGCCGCGAGTTGGGTGGCGGCAGCCAGGGTGCTGGGCCGCTCCAGGGTGAATGGGTACATGGTGTGTGCTCCTGTGTCTTGGTCGGTTGTTGTGTTTATTTGGCCGCCTGGATGGCTTCCCAGACCCGGCTGGCCGAAGCCGGCATGTCCAGATCAGTCACCCCCACGCTCTTGAGCGCGTCCAGCACCGCGTTGATGACCGCCGGCGGCGAGCCGATGGCGCCGGCCTCGCCGCAGCCCTTGGTGCCCAGCGGATTGTGGGTGCAGGGCGTGCAGATGGTGTCGATCTTGAAGTCGGGGAAATCGTCGGCACGCGGCATGGCGTAATCCATGAACGAGCCGCTCAGTAACTGGCCGGTCTCGCGGTCATAAACGCAGTTTTCAATCAGCGCCTGACCGATGCCCTGCACCAAGCCGCCGTGCACCTGGCCTTCGACAATCATCGGGTTAATGATGGTGCCGAAATCATCCACCGCGGTGAACTTGTCAACCCGGGTGGTGCCCGTGGCGGGGTCGATTTCGATCTCGCAAATGTAGGTGCCGGCCGGGAAGGTGAAGTTGGTTGGGTCGTAGAACGCGGTTTCGTTCAGGCCCGGCTCCAACTTGTCGAGCGGGTAGTTGTGCGGCACGTAAGCGGTGAGCGCCACCTGCCCGAAGGTGACCTTTTTGTCGGTGCCCTTGATGGTGAACTCGCCGTTGGCGAAATCTACATCGGCGTCGCTGGCCTCCATCAGGTGAGCGGCGATCTTCTTGGCCTTGGTCTCAATTTTGTCGAGCGCCTTCATGATGGCTGCGCCACCCACCGAGATCGAACGCGAACCATAGGTACCCATACCAAACGGCACGCGCCCGGTGTCGCCGTGCACCACGTCCACCGCGTCCACGGCGATACCCAGACGGGCCGCTACCACCTGGGCAAAGGTGGTTTCATGCCCTTGGCCGTGGCTGTGCGAGCCGGTGAACACAGTGACGCTGCCGGTTGGATGCACCCGGACCTCGCCGCACTCAAACAGCCCGGCCCGGGCGCCGAGTGCGCCGGCGATGTTGCTCGGCGCAATGCCGCAGGCCTCGATGTAGCTCGAATAACCGATGCCGCGCAGCAGGCCTTTGGCGGCACTGGCAGTCTTGCGGGCAGCGAAACCGGCCACATCGGCCAGCGCCTCAGCCTTGTCCATGCAGCCACGGTAGTCGCCCACGTCGTACTGCAGCGCCACCGGAGTCTGGTAAGGCCAACTGTTGATGAAATTGCGTTTGCGGATTTCGTCTTGCGACAGGCCCAGCTCCCAGCCGCAGCGGGTCACCAGTCGCTCAAGCAGGTAGGTGGCCTCAGGCCGGCCGGCGCCGCGGTAGGCATCCACCGGCACGGTGTTGGTGAACCAGGCGTCGACCTCGACATAAATCTGCGGGCAGGTGTACTGCCCGGCCAACAGCGTGGCGTACAGAATGGTCGGCACCGCCGTGGAAAAGGTGGACAGGTAAGCGCCCAGGTTGGCGTCGGTGTGCACCCGCATCGCCAGGAACTTGCCGTCTTTGTCCATCGCCATTTCGGCGTGGCTGACATGGTCGCGGCCATGGGCATCGGTCAGGAAAGACTCGGAGCGTTCGCAGGTCCACTTGATGCTGCGGTTGACCTGCTTGGCAGCCCAGGTCAGGGCCACGTCCTCGGCATACAGGTAAATCTTCGAGCCGAAGCCGCCACCCACGTCGGGCGCAATCACCCGCACCTTGTGCTCGGGCAGGCCCAGCACAAAGGCGGTCATCAGCAGCCGCTCGACATGCGGGTTCTGATTGGCCACATACAGGGTGTACTCCTCGGTGGCCCGGCTGTAACTGCCAATCGCAGCGCGCGGCTCCATGGCGTTGGGCACCAAGCGGTTATTGATCAGGTCAAGCTTGGTGATGTGGGCCGCCGTGGCAAAGGCAGCATCCACCTGCGCCTTGTCACCGAGCGCCCACTTGTAGCAATGGTTGTCCGGCGCGACCTCGTGCAGCGGCACCGCTTTGGCAGCGTCACGCACATCGACCACCGCGCTCAGCGGTTCGTAATCCACCTCCACGGCCTCGGCGGCGTTTTTGGCCTGCTCCAGGGTCTCGGCAATCACCATCGCCACCTGGTCGCCCACGTGGCGGGCACGGCCCAAGGCCAGCACCGGGTGCGGCGGCTCCTTCATGGGGGAACCGTCGGGGTTGTTGATCAGCCAGCCGCAGGGCAGGCCGCCCATCTTGCCCTCAAGGTCCTTGCCAATGAAAATTTTCACCACGCCGGGCATGGCGTTGGCGCGGGTCAAGTCAATGCCCTTGATCAGCGCATGCGCGTGCGGGCTGCGCACAAACACCGCATAGGTCTGGGCGGCAAACGTGATGTCGTCGGTGTACTGACCGGCCCCGGTGAGGAAGCGGTAGTCTTCCTTGCGGCGCACAGCCTCGCCAATGTGCGGCAGTTTAGAAAAATCGGATGCACCCATGATGTGTCTCCTTTATTGGGCAGCCATGGCCGCCTGGCCCTGCTGCACGGATTTGACGATGTTCTGGTAGCCAGTGCAGCGGCAGATATTGCCCTCCAGCAAGGCGCGGATGTCGTCCGCGTTGGCCTTGGGGTAGTGCTTGCACAGATCGACTGCGCTCATCACCATGCCGGTGGTGCAAAAACCGCACTGCAGCCCGTGGCATTCCTTGAAGGCCGCCTGCATCGGGTGCATGGTGCCGTCGGCAGCGGCCAGCCCTTCAATGGTGGTGATCTCAGAACCATCTGCCTGGGCCGCCAGCACATTGCAGGATTTGATGGATCGCCCATCCATGATGACGGTACAGGCGCCGCATTGGGCGGTGTCGCAGCCCACATGGGTGCCGGTGAGTTTGAGCTGCTCACGCAACACCTGCACCAGCAGGGTGTTGGGCGGAACCTCAAGCGCCGCAGACTTGCCGTTAACCTTGAACTGAACATGCATGGCTGATCTCCTGAGTTAAACGTTTCAAAACTTTTCTTGGTCTTGCTGCATTATTGACCCTTCCGACCAACATGGGCCTAGGGAAGACCCTTGTATCTGGCGAACTGGCAGGGCTAGGCGCAAGCCCATCGGTGGAGCAAATTGGCCTCAAACTCCTCAGCTGGCAGCGCCTGGCTGAACAAAAAACCCTGGTAGGTGCTGCAGCCGTTGTTTTGCAGAATCTCCCGACTGACCTGGGTCTCGACGCCCTCGGCCACCACTTCCAGCCCGAGCTTGGTGGCCAGGCTGATGATGGTGCTCACCAGCACCAAATCAGCGTCGCTGTCAGACAGGCTTTGAATCAGAGAGCGGTCTATCTTGACCTGTCGCAGGGGCAAACGCCTGAGATGGGTCAAGGGTGACAGGCCGGCACCAAAGTTGTCCATGGCGATGCACACCCCAAGGTCCGCCACCTGGGCCATTTTGTGGGCCACAGCGCCAGGGTCGTTATTGAGCATTTTTTCACTGAATTCCAGCGCCAGTCGGCTGGGCTGAAATGGGTTGGCGGCCAGCAGGCCGACGAGTTCAGACAGAAAACCTTCTTGCAGGAATTGCACCAGGCTGATGTTGACCGACAGGCGCAAATTGGCCCGGCCCGGCTCCCCGGCCCACCGGACCAGCTGCTGGCAGGCGGCCTCGAGCACCCAGGCCCCGATCGGGCCAATCAAACCGGTCTCCTCGGCCACGCGCATGAAATCCTCCGGCTTGAGCAGACCTCGCTGGGGATGCTGCCAGCGCAGCAGCATCTCCGCGCCCAGCAATTGGCCGGACAGATCAACCAGCGGCAGCAGGTGCAAACGCAATTGGCCTGCATCCAGTGCCCGGCTGAGTTCGGCTTCAAACCGGGCACGACCTGCCATGCGCTGCTCAACATCGGCTGAGAAAAAGACCACCCGGTTGCGGCCCAGTGACTTAGCTTGGTACATGGCCGAGTCGGCCCGCTGCAGCAGGGTGTCAACCGCAACACGCTCGCCGCAAAACAAAGCCACACCAAAGCTGGCGGTCACAAAAACCTCGGTGTCCGCCACAAGAAAAGCCTTGGCCAGGGCCAAGCGACATTTCTCTGCGATAGCCCCGGCCTGCTGCGCGGCAAGGCCAGGATCCTGGCTCAGCCGCTCGAGCACCAGCACCAACTCGTCGCCGCCCTGCCTTGCCACGGTGTCGCCAAGCCGGACGCAGGCCCGCAGAGCCTGCGCCGACTGCACCAGCAAATCATCACCCGCTGCATGGCCCAGGCTGTCGTTGATGAGCTTGAAATTGTCCAGGTCAAGAAAAACCAGGGCCCCGTGTTTGCCGGTACGCAAACTGCTCAGCAGGGCTTGCTCGATGCGGTCTTGCATCAGCCGGCGGTTTGGCAGGGCGGTCAGGTCGTCAAAAAAAGCCAGGTGATGGGCCCGGGCTTCGGTCAGCTTGCGGCCCGAGACATTGCGCAAAAAGACCACCAGGTAGCGCCCCGCGACACGGGTGGCGGTGACCTCCAGGTCAATCCAGTCGCCATCCCGGTGCTGGTGTCTGGTTTCAAAACTTTCAGTGCCGCTGGCCAAAATGCGTTTGATCTGGGCTCCAACCTGCTCGGCATTCGCCACCGCCTCGAAGTCAGCGATGTTCTTGGCCAAGATTTCAGCCTGGGTGTAGCCCACCATGCGGCAATAGTTTTGGTTAACCTCGATAAAGCGGCCATTGCGGTCCAGAATCCAGTAGCCATCCCTGCCGCTGTTGAGGGCTGTCTCAGCGATTTCCAGGCGTAGCAGCAGGCGCAGCAGGTAGGCCCAGCCGGCCATCGCCGACAGAGATACGGCCCCCAACATGGACACCAGCGCCACCACCGGGCCTGCACCGGTTTCGATTGAACCCTTTTCCAGCGCTGCCACGCCAAGCGCCGCCAGGCCGTACAGACTGGCCAATGCCAGCAGCGGGATTGCGGCAGTCTGCATCAGCAGGGCCCGGGTATTGACCTTTACCCACGGTGCCAAAGGCGTCATGTGCTTTTATTCAATCAGTTGCATCAACTCGGCCGCTCTTGGAAAACAAGGGGCTGTTTATTACGGCCAAATTGTCTACCGGGCCCAAACACTGATTTGTAAAGAAAATTTACTTCCTGTCAGCCGATCTGGGGCCGCGGTCTGCGTCTACCGCGCCGCGTTCGGGAAGAACAACTGCTCACCGCCGAGCTGAAAGCTCGCCAGCGCCGCCTGGCCGGCTGCTGAGAGCACCCAATCAATCAATTTTTGTCCTGCTGCGGCCTTCACATGGGGGTGTTTGGCCGGGTTGACCAGCAGCACACCGTACTGGTTGAACAGGCGACTGTCGCCCTGCACCAGCACAGCCAGATCACCGCGGTTCTTGAAACTCAGCCAGGTGCCGCGGTCGGCCAGCAGGTAGGCGCCACTGCCAGCGGCAATGTTGAGGGCCGGGCCCATGCCACAACCGCAGGCCCGGTAGCCGCTGCCCGGCGCGGGTGCCAGGCCAGCCATTTTCCAAAAGCGCAGCTCCGCTGCATGGGTGCCACTTTTGTCGCCCCGGGAAACAAAGCCGCTCTTGGTGCTGGAAATTTTTTGCAGGGCCAGCACGATGTCACGGCCACGCACCCGCGCCGGGTCTGCAGCCGGGCCGATCAACACGAAGTCGTTGTACATCACGGCATGGCGCTTGAGCGCAAAGCCTTCAGCCACTATTTTTTCTTCAGCCTCCTGGTCATGTACAAACAACACATCGGCATCACCGCGGCGCGCCATGTCCAGCGCCTGACCAGTGCCCACTGCCACCACCTTCACATCCAAGCCGCTGATTTTTTTGAATTCAGGCAGCAAGTGGGCAAACAGACCGGACTGCTCGGTCGACGTGGTGGAGGCCATGACGATGCTCTGAGCCTGTGCCAGCAGCGGCGCTACGCAGAAAAAAACTGCCAGACAGCGGATAAACACGCGCCGGGCTCGGGTGGAACCCAAACTCATACCAACTCTCCTTTGGCGAACAACAAAGCTTCGGGGTATTTCTCGGCAAGCAGGGGGCCAGAAAAAAAATCTGCCACGGGCAGGTCTGCCAAAACACAGCCCCGCTCGAGGTAAATCACCCGTGTGGCAAGGCGCTTGACCTGGCCGAGGTTGTGGCTGGCAAACACCAGGGTGACTTCCGGCGACTGAGCTGCCAGGCCGGCAATCATGGCCTCAAGCTCCCGCTTGGCATGCGGATCCAGGCTGGCGGTGGGTTCATCGAGCAAGAGCAACTGGGGCGACAGCGCCCAGGCGCGTGCCAGGGCCACGCGTTGCTGTTGCCCACCGGAGAGCTGGCGGGCCGGACGGCGGGCCAGATCGGCCAGGCCCAGGCGCTGCAGCGCTTGCAAGGCCAGGCTGCGGGCCTGTTTCAAACTGTGCCCAGCCAACCAGAGCCCCAGAGCAACATTGGCCTGTACCGACAGGCGCAACAGGTGCGCGCGCTGAAACAGCATGGCCTGGCGTAACGCAGGGCTGCCCAGCAAAGCCCCTTCGCTTGGTGGTACCAGGCCGTGCAAGACCCGCAGCAGCGTACTTTTTCCGCCGCCGTTGGCGCCCACCAGGGCCACCCGCTCCCCCGGCAGCAGCGCCAGGCTGACCTGGTGCAGGGCTCGCACACCAGCCAAGCGGTGGCCAAAGAAAACCGACACTTGGGCAAGTTGGAGCAGGGCTTTCATGGTGTCAGCTCAAGGCTGGTTGTCGGGCCCCGGCGAGGCCTTCTGAGCTTTCCCGCCAGCGCTTGAGCAGGCCGATACACAAATTGAGCAGCAGCACCACCAGCAACAAAATCAGGCCCAGGCCCAGTGCCAGGGGCAGGTCGCCCTTGGAGGTCTCCAGGGCAATGGCCGTGGTCATGACCCGGGTGAACCCGTCCATGTTGCCGCCCACAATCATCACCGCCCCAACCTCGGAGATGGCTCGCCCAAATGCCGCAATGACCACGGTCAGCAGGGCGTAGCGCTCGTCCCAGGCCAACAACAGGCTGCGCAGCGGCGCCCGGGCACCCAAGGAGCGCAGTTGCTCGCCATGCTGGGACTCGGCATCTGCCACCACCTGATGGGTCAGGGCACTGACCACCGGCAACACCAGCAGGGCCTGCGCCAGCACCATGGCCTGAAACGAATACAGCCAACCCAGAAAACCCAGGGGCCCGGAGCGCGACAACAAAAGATAGACCACCAGTCCGAGCACCACTGAGGGCAGCGCCAAAAAGGTGTTCAGCAGCGTGAGCAGGGCCGGTCGGCCCGGGAACCGGGCCACACCGAGCCACGCGCCAAACGGCAGGCCCAGCACCACGGCGATCAGGCAGGCACTGCCGCTGACCGCCAGTGAGCGTCCAACAATGGCCCACAGGGCGGGGTCATTGCTGGCGATAAGTTGCAGCGCTGCTGCGGCGCTGTCGGTAAATGCGGCCATGAGTTGGGTTATCGTAGCCCTTGACTCTTTGTTTGGCGATATGAAACACCGTGCATAGGCTGCAGCTCCACTACTCTTTGTCGCGTCAAAGCAGCCCGGCCATGGTGCGCAATCCACTGATTGACCTGCTCCAAGCTGTGGCTACTCAGGGGTCAATTTCGGGCGGTGCACGGGCACTGGGGCTGTCTTACCGCCATGTTTGGGGCCACCTGAAACGCTGGGAAAACGAACTTGGCAAGGAGTTGGTGGTGTGGGAGAAGGGGCAGGCCGCCCAGCTGAGCGAATTCGGCGCCAAGCTGATGTGGGCAGAGCGCCAAGCACAGTCCCGCTTGGCACCACACATCGAGGGCTTGCGCGCCGAACTCGAACGCAGCTTTGCGGTGGCCTTTGATGACTCGGCCCATGTTGTCACGCTGTATGCCAGCCATGACGAGGCCCTCAGCAGCCTGCGCGAGCACGCACTTCGGCTGCAGCCGGGGCAACTCCACCTTGACATTCGCTTTGCTGGCAGCGTTGACGCGATCCGGGCGCT
>CAMATS010000053.1 GCA_945861195.1 Rhodoferax sp. OV413 | reverse complement strand
GATCAGGGCGGCGTGGCATTCGGCTCCGCGGCTGTCCCCCGCCCTGTGGGCTCCTCCTTGATGCCGCTGCGCCGAACGCCCCACCGCCCTGATCTGGCGCGATGGTTGGTGTTCAGTGACCGTGGCCCCAAAGCTTGGTGCTCCAACCGTCCTTGCTGCTGCGGGGGCCGTCTGCGTGTCGCAGCGAGGTCAAGGGGGAGCCCGCAGGGCGGAGGACACGAGCAGCGGCATGCAGTCGGCCCCTGCAGCCCGCCAACCACCTCTCCCAATGGCAACAAGGGATACTTGTGGCTACCGCAGTCCACCGCGAGCAAGCACCCATGACAGCCCAGCAAAAACTCCACGACTTCAAGACCTTCGCCAGCCGCGCCTGGGCCCTGACCCAGCCCTACTTCGCCTCGCAAGACAGATGGAAAGCACGCGGCCTGCTGGCGGCCATCGTGGCGCTGAACCTGGGGCTGGTTTACATGGCCGTGCTGTTTAACGACTGGAACAAGCTTTTTTACGACGCTCTGCAGGAGAAAAACGAGGCGGTTTTCTGGGCCCAGCTGGGCCGCTTCGCCTGGCTGGCCTTTGGCTTCATTGTTTTGGCGGTGTACAAGTTTTACCTCACGCAGTTGCTCGAGCTGCGCTGGCGCGCCTGGATGACCCACCACTACCTGCAGCGCTGGCTGGCGGGCCAGGCCTTTTACCGACTCGAGCTGGCGCGCTCAGGGGGCGCGCTTGAGGCGACCCAGGCCACGCCAGACAACCCTGACCAGCGCATTCAGGAAGACATCAACCTGTTCACCAGCTTCACCGTGTCGCTCAGCATGGGCCTGCTCAATGCCGTGGTCACGCTGGCTAGTTTTGTCGGTATTTTGTGGGCACTGTCAGGCGGCTTTGCCTTTGCGCTGGGCGGTAACAGCTACACCATTCCTGGCTTTATGGTGTGGATGGCGGTGCTGTACTGCGTCGCGGGCAGCGCGATCAGCCACGCCATCGGGCGCCCGCAAATCAAACTCAATTTTGTCCAACAGCGGGTGGAGGCAGATTTTCGACACCGCATGGTGCGGGTGCGCGAGTACAGCGAGTCGATTGCGCTGGACCGGGGCGAGGCGGTGGAGCGCTCGCAGCTCGAGTTGCAATTCTCAAAGGTGGTGGGCAACTACCTGCAACTGATCAAGGCACAAAAAAACCTGATTTGGTTCACCAGCTTTTTTGGTCAGGCGGCGGTGGTGTTCCCCTTTGTGGTGGCAGCGCCAAGGTTTTTCAGCGGCGCCATACAGCTCGGTGAGCTGATGCAAATATCGAGCGCTTTCGGCCAGGTGCAGGGTGCCTTGAGCTGGTTTGTGGAGAGCTACAGCAGCCTGGCGAGTTGGCGCGCCACGACCGACCGGCTGACCAGTTTTGAGGCCTCGTTTGCCGCCATCGGCCAAGCCGGGCCAGCGCTTGTGCCCCAGGATGCTGCCGCGCTGCAGGCCACCGGGCTGCAAGTGGCACTGCCCAACGGCCGCCTGCTGCTGGCCGACACCTCGCTTGTCGCTGCAGCCGGCGCACGGGTGCTGCTGCAGGGACCCTCGGGCAGCGGCAAATCAACGCTGTTTCGCACGCTGGCAGGCATTTGGCCCTTTGCCGAAGGCCAACTGGCGCGCCCGGCCAAAACCATGTTCATACCGCAGCGGCCCTATTTTCCGGACGGGCCGCTGCGTGACGCCCTGGCCTACCCTGAACCGGCTACGCGCTACAGCGACGACGAACTGCGGCAGGCCCTGACAGCGGCCGAACTCGCGCCCCTGGGCCAGCAACTTGACCAAACCCGGGCCTGGGGCCAAACCCTGTCAGGCGGCGAACAGCAGCGCCTGGCGATTGCCCGCGTGCTGCTAAAAAAACCCCAATGGGTGTTTGCCGACGAGGCCACCAGCGCGCTCGACGAGGCCACCGAAAGCCTGCTCTACCACCGGCTGCTGGCGCTGGTGAGTGAGCAGGGGGGCGGCCTGGTGTCCATCGGGCACCGGCCGGCGCTGGCGGCTTTTCATGACAGCCAGTGGCTGCTGCAAGCACAGCCAGCGGGGTCGCAGGCGGCTTTCATCCTGAAGGCGCAAGCGACCTAGATTTTTTCGTTTTTGTTCACCCGAGCGCTCGCCGCGGCCCTGCTTTGCAAGGCGGTGGTGCTGAGCCCCTGGGCAGCGCCGGGGTTGGCCGGCCCGGCTTCAAGCTGGTTTTTCACCTGCAACTGCACCTGCACCGCGCTGGCACTGGCCGCCCACAGGGCGGCAAACTGATCCATCAGAACTTTTGAGAGCGGAATGGGCGGCGGGTCCTCAGGCTTTTCGGGGGCCGGGCGGCGCACGGCCCAGTCGCCGGAGAGGCTGCTGGCTTCTGCACCTCGGCGCAAGGGGTCAGACAGGCTGGTGTACACGCCCTCCCCGACCTCGATTTTTTTAGACTGCCCGACCAGGTTCACCACGTCTGGCGAAGCCCCCTGGCTGCTGTTGGCCGGCGCCGGCGCCACCACTGCCGCTGGCCGCATACTGGCAACACGGCTCACCTGGGCGGCATCGTCGGCACTGTAGCCGCGCGGCGCCTGATTTTTGTCAATGGGTGTGATCGGCATTTGGGGAGCCTCACTGGGTTAGGGGCTGGGCACTGTCAATCCAGACCTTGGGGCTTGGGCAAGCCTTTCAGGGATGGCGTCAAGTTCTTAACGGCAGAAAAAGAGGCAAATTAAGGCCTATTTTCAAAAATATGTTCTGTCCGGTCAAGGAACAGGTCTGGGCCCCCTGGCCCATCGGTCAGCGGCGGTTCGTCCAACCGTCCTGATGCCAGCCCAGAATGCGGTCAATCTGCGCCTGATGGACCGGATCAAAGGCAACAACCAAGAGGATTCGGGTTTTGACTGTTGGCGCCGATGACTTCGCATAACCTCGACGGTTCGATTTCGCTTTTCGTCACTAGCGACCGCTCCAAATTCTGCGGGAAAGTTGCACTAAATTGTCAAAACCATGTTGAGAAACACAGCCGCCCGTTGGGCAAACCCCTAAAATTACCATTATGGTAACTTTTTACGTGATTTCCGAGTACAGTTCAACTCTGCCGACCAAAGGCGGCGGTGAAAAGATAGCGGGGGGTCCGTTGTACGACTTGAACCGTGTGAAGTCGATCACCAAGGACCGGACCGGCCTTCTTTTGTGGACCAAGGACTGCGCTAAAGACGTTCAGGAACTTGGGTGGGCGAGCAGCGATGTCATTGATTTGATACGACGACTTGGCGCTAAAGACTATATTGATTCTGAGTGGTGTGAAAACGGAAAGGGTGCCTGGGCGGCTTGTGATGCCTACAGTGTCAACGTCTTGGAATGGGTTCCAACTGCCGATAAGGAAATGCGGATCAGCTATTTCGTGAAGTTTGCAATCAATAAACTGGGCACGATGTTGTTGACGGTTTCCTGTCACATCTGAATGGGGGATGAAGATGAATACCAGTGAGCTTTGCTCAATTTGTGGTGAAGGTCATGTGATGAATCACGTTGATCAACTTGAGAGTGAATACAGGGGGAAAACGGCGCTCGTGCCTGTGCATTACAAAACCTGCAAGGTATGCAGGTCTGATTTTGCGGGCGGTGATGAGAGTCGGTTGAACAAGCGTGCCATGCTGGCTTTTCGTAAATCAGTGGATGGTTTGTTGACTGGTGCCGAAATTTGCGCGTTGCGCAAGCGTTATGAGATCAATCAAAAGCAGGCGTCACGTCTTTTTGGTGGAGGCCCAGTAGCCTTTAGCAAGTATGAAAATGATGACGTTGCGCATTCTGAGTCCATGGATAAGCTGTTGCGCTTGATCTTGAAGAGTGAACATGCTTTTTGGTCCCTTGTTGAGCAAGCAGGGATGACTGCAGAGTTGGCTCCAAAGGGTTCTAAACAAGTTAGCGGCATTGAACGCGTTTACAAGACGACTGTTAGCGCCGCCGTAGATTTGGCCCAGGCGCCAAACGTTTGACTGACCCACCTTTGGCGGCTGCTATCCCGCGCCCAGCAACGGGTTGCAGGTGATCGCGGTGGGTCACAGGAATTCGGCAGACTGGGGCAATTTGAGGTCGGCTGGTTAGCAGTTCTGCCTTGAAACTGAGTGTGACACTCTCCAAAGGAGTCGTTATAGGAAACTCACTCAACCGTCACACTCTTGGCCAGGTTCCTCGGCTTGTCGACATCGGTGCCGCGCGCACAAGCGGTGTGGTAGGCCAGCAGCTGCAGGGGCACCACGTGCAGCAGGGGTGAGAGCTCGCCGTAGTGCTCGGGCATGCGGATCACGTGCAGGCCCGCGCTGCTCTCCAGCCGGGTGTCGGCGTCGGCCAGCACATACAGCACGCCGCCCCGGGCGCGCACCTCGTGCATATTGCTTTTGAGCTTTTCCAGCAGGGCGTCGTTGGGCGCCACCGTCACCACCGGCATGGCGGCGGTCACCAGGGCCAGCGGGCCGTGCTTGAGCTCGCCAGCCGGGTAGGCCTCGGCGTGGATGTAGCTGATTTCCTTGAGCTTGAGCGCGCCTTCCATGGCAATCGGGTAGTGCAGGCCGCGGCCCAGAAACAGGGCGTTGTCCTTGGTGGCGAAGTCTTCGGCCCAGGCGATGAGCTGCGGCTCCAGCGCCAGCACTGCTTGCAGCGCGGCCGGCAGGTGGCGCATGGCCTTGAGGTGGCGCGCCTCTTCGGCCGCGCTTAATTGGCCGCGCGATTGGGCCAGCGCCAGGGTGAGTAAAAACAGGCCGGCCAGCTGGGCGGTGAAGGCCTTGGTGCTGGCCACGCCAATTTCAACCCCGGCACGGGTGATGTAGGCCAGCTCGCATTCGCGCACCATGGCGCTGGTGGCCACGTTGCAGATGGTCAGGGTGTGCGCCATGCCCAGGCTTTGCGCGTGGCGCAGCGCAGCCAGGGTGTCGGCGGTTTCACCCGACTGGGTGATGGTGACCACCAGCGTGCGTGGGTTGGGTACCGAGTCGCGGTAGCGGTACTCACTCGCCACTTCCACCTGGGTCGGGATTTTGGCGATGCTCTCCAGCCAGTACTTGGCGGTGCAGCCGCTGTAGTAGCTGGTGCCGCAGGCCAGGATCAGCACCGAATCAATGCCTTTGAACACGCGCGCCGCACTGGCCTGGCTGCCATCAAACAGCTCGGGCGCGATGCCCTCCACACCCTCCAGCGTGTCGGCAATGGCCCGCGGCTGCTCAAAAATTTCTTTTTGCATGTAGTGGCGGTAGGGGCCCAGCTCGGCAGCACCACTGTGAGCCAGCACGGTTTTCACCGGGCGTTGCGCTGGCGTGAGGGCTTTGTGCGCCCGATCCACCAGCCAATATTTGCCCAATTGCAGATCGACCAGATCGCCCTCTTCCAGGTACACAATCTGGTCGGTCACACCGGCCAGGGCCATGGCATCACTGGCCAAGAAGTGCTCGGTGCCGCCCTGCCCCATGCCCAAGATCAGCGGAGAGCCGGCGCGTGCGCCGATCAGCCGGTGTGGCTCGTCCTTGCAAAACACCGCGATGGCGTAGGCGCCCTGCAACTGGCCCACGGCGGTCTTGACCGCCTCAAACAAATCGCCGTCGTACAGGCTGTCCACCAGATGAGCGATCACTTCGGTGTCGGTCTGGCTCTGGAACACATAGCCGCGCGCCTGCAGGCTGGCGCGCAGTTCATCATGGTTTTCGATGATGCCGTTGTGCACCAGCGCCACCCGGCCGGGGCGATTGGCGGCATCTGGCCCAGGGCCGTGGCTGAAATGCGGGTGGGCGTTGTGCACCACCGGTGCGCCATGGGTGGCCCAGCGGGTGTGGGCGATGCCGGTGGCGCCTGCAAGATGGCTCTGCGTCACCTGCGTCAGTAACTCTGCCACCCGCTCGGTGCTGCGAGCCCGCTGCAAGCCGCCGGTGTGCACCGCCACGCCGCAAGAGTCATAGCCCCGGTACTCCAGGCGTTGCAGGCCCTGCACCAACACGGGAACGATATTGCGGGTAGAAACCGCACCAACAATGCCACACATCAGCCATTCCCCTTTTGTAACTGGGCGAATGGTAGCGGGGTCAATACGAAATTAAACATTTTTTTATTGATAAATTAAGACAATAAATTTCATTCTGAATTTAAAATTACGTTTTATTTCTTTTTACAGATTTATATGGAACAAATCTTACTCGATGCCATCGACCTGGCCCTGCTGGCGCAGCTGCAGCAAGATGCCTCCGTGAGCAACCTGGCACTGGCCGAGCAGGTGCATGTGTCGCCCCCCACCTGCCTGCGGCGGGTCAGGCGCCTGCGGGAAGCCGGTTGGATCGAGCGCCAGGTGGCCATCCTCAGCGTGGACAAGCTAGCCAGCCTGGCCGGCCACGGCCTGTGCGCCGTGTTGGAAGTGACGCTGGACCGGCAAGACCAGGCCGCGCTGGAAGCCTTTGAGGCCAAGGTGGCGCCCGACGACGCAGTGCAACAGTGCTACCGGGTCTCGCCCGGGCCGGACTTTTGCCTGTTGGTGCACACCGCCAACATGCCCGCCTACCTGGCACTGACCCAGCGCCTGTTCACCAACGATGCCAATGTGCGCAACGTCAAGGCTTTTTTCAGCGTCAAGCGCAGCAAGTTTGGCGCGGTGTTGCCGCTGCCTACGGCCTGAACCGGCGCGCGCAGCGCAGACATGGATGCCCCGGCTGTGGATGCCCCAGCTGTTGCGGCAACTGTAGCCATACGACTACAATTCATGCATGTATACCGTGATCGAAACCGAGGCGTTCATGCATTGGTTGGGTCAGATCAAGGATCGGGTGACGCAAACCCGGCTGAAAGTACGACTGCGCAAGGCCACACTGGGTAATTTGGGCGATGTCAAGCCAATTGGCGAGGGCGTCTTTGAAATGCGTGAATTTTTTGGGCCTGGTTGGCGGATGTACTACCTAGAGAAAGCGGGCGCCATGGTGTTCATGCTCGGGGGCGGCGACAAATCCAGCCAGGCCAGCGACATTCAGCGGGCCATCAAAATGTCAAAGGAACTCGAATGAGCAAAATCAAAACCCGGCCATTTGACCTCGTCAACTACCTGCAGGATGAGGACGATATCGCTGAATATATTAGGCAGGTCCTTGAAGATGGCGACCCCCTGTTGCTGGGCGCAGCACTTGGAGATGTGGCAAGGGCCCGTGGCATGTCCAAATTGGCCCGCGATACCGGCCTGTCCCGGGAAAGTCTGTACAAAAGTCTGTCTGGCGACCGGGCACCCAGCTCAGATACGCTCTTCAAGGTGCTGAAAGCGCTAGGCTTCAAATTGACCGTCGCGCCCAGCGCAGCCGGTGAACAAGCTGTCAGGCCAGCGGCAACCTGACGCTCACCCGGCAGCCGCCGTCTGGCTCGCTGCTGGCTTCGATGCGGCCGCCGTGGCGTTCGATGATCTTGCGGGTGATGGCCAGGCCCAGGCCCAGGCCTTCAAAAGCCGCGCCGCTGTGCAGGCGCGAAAAGGGCTGAAACAAGCGGGCTTGGTAGGCCGGGTTAAAGCCGACGCCATTGTCGGCCAAGGTAAGTGCACACTGACCGCCTTCTTCCTGGCAATGCAACCGAATGCTGGCCTGGGCTTGTGGGCGACTGAACTTGAGGGCATTGGCCAGCAGCTCGGTCAGCGCCTCGCGCAGCAGGTCGGCATCGGCCAGCAGCCAAGGCATGTCCGGGGCCACCTGCCAATCAATGGCCCGGGCCTGCGGCCCGTCAGCGGCATCTGGCCCGGGCTCACGCCGCAGTGACGCGTAGACCGCCTGCGCCAGGGCCCCGACATCCACTGGCACGGGGTGCATGGGCGCTTGCCCGCATTGGGCGAGCCGCATCAAGCCGTCAATTTGCCGCCCCATCAGGCGTGCGGCCTCGCTGATGCGGTCCAGGTGCGGCAGCGCCAGTTCGAGCTGGGGCCCAGAGAGGTCCTCGCGCAAAATCTGGGCATAGGCACCCAGGTGGCGCAACGGCGCCCGCAGGTCGTGCGAGACGGCGCGGGTGAACTCGTCCAGCTCGGCGCGGGCAAGTCGCAACTCGCGCTCCAGCCGCTCAATGCGCTGCGCCGGCGGCTCCCCGGCCTGGCTCATTTGCTGGGCCGCTTCCAGTTCGCAATACTGGTCTGTTTGCCGCGCGCCACGGTCAAGGCGCCGCTGGGCGTGTCTTTGGTGATGGTAGAGCCGCCGCCCACCGTGCCGCCCGCGCCGATGGTGACCGGTGCAATCAGCACACAGTTGCTGCCAATGTGCGCATCGGCCTCGATGGTGGTGCGGTGCTTGAAAGCGCCGTCGTAGTTGGCGGTGATGCTGCCCGCGCCGTAGTTGACCCGCTCGCCCACCACGGCGTCGCCCAGGTAGGCCAGGTGATTGGCCTTGGCGCCCTTGGCCAGGGTGGAATTTTTCACCTCGACAAAATTGCCAATATGCACCTGCTCGCCCAACCGGGCGCCGGGCCGAAGCCGGGCAAACGGGCCGACCAGCGCGCCAGGGCCCACTTCGACCGCATCCTTGCTACCCGGCGCGCCGCCCTCTATGTGGGTGAACGGGTGAATCACCGCGCCGGCGGCAATGCGGGCGTTGGCAATCACGCAGTTGGCGCCAATGCGCACGCCCTCGCCCAGCGAGACCTCGCCCTCGAACACGCAGTTGACATCGATAGACACATCCTGCGCGCAGGTCAGGGTGCCGCGCACATCCAGCCGGGCCGGGTCGGCCAGGCGCACACCTTGCTCCATGAGTTGCAAGGCCATGCGCTGTTGCCAGGCGCGCTCCAGCTCAGCCAATTGAACCGGGCTGTTGATGCCAGCCACCTCCAGCGGATCGGCAATGCAATGGGCCACCACCGGCAGGCCATCGGCCACAGCGAACTTGACCACATCGGTGAGGTAATACTCGCCCTGCGCATTGTGGGTGTCGAGCCGGGCCAGCCAGTTTTTGAGTTGCCGCGCCGGTGCGGCCATGATGCCGCTGTAGATCTCCTTGATTTGGCGCTGCTCGGTGCTGGCGTCTTTGTGCTCGACGATGGCCTGCACCGCCTCACCGGCGCGCAAAATACGCCCATAACCCGAGGGGTCGGCAAGCGCGATGGTCAGCAGGGCCAACCGCTGGCCAGCGCAGGCGGCCAGCAGCGAGCGCAGGGTATCGGCACCGGTCAGGGGCACATCACCAGAGAGCACCAGCACCATGCCCTCATCGCTGAGCAGCGGGGCAGCTTGCAGCACCGCGTGGCCGGTACCGAGTTGTGGTTGCTGGCGCACGCATTGCGCCTGCCGGGCGCCGGCAGCCGGTGCGGCCCCCGCCACATGGGCCTCGACTTCAGCCGCACCGTGGCCAGTCACCACCACCACCTGGCGCGCCTGCAGCGCCGCCGCCGTGTCAAGCACATGCTGCAACAAAGGCCGGCCCGCGAGCAGGTGTAAAACCTTGGGCAGCCGGCTCTGCATGCGAGTGCCCTTGCCGGCAGCCATAATCACGACGCTCAAACCGCCCGGCGCGCTGTCCTGGCCGAGCTGTTCAGTCTTTGTTGTCGCCATGAATGTCCATCTTTTGAGTTCCCGAATTTTTCGCATTATCGGTCTGCTGCTGGCTCTGCTGATGGCCTCTTTACTGCCCGGCTGCAGCGCTGTCAGGGTGGGCTACAACCAGGCGCCAGAAGTCGCCTACTGGTGGCTCGATGGCTATTTTGATTTCAGCTCGGCCCAGGCCGAGCGGGTGCGGGCTGAGCTGGTGCAGCTGCAGGCCTGGCACCGGGCCAAGGAGCTGCCACTCTACCTGGGCCTGCTCGAGCGGGTTGGGCGTCTGCTGCCCGGCAATGTCACAGCCGAGCAACTGTGCGATCTCTACACCGATGCCCGCCTGCGGCTCAGCGCCATGGCCGAGCAGGCCGAGCCCAGCCTTAGCAGCGTGACCCTGAGCCTGCAGCCCGAGCAACTCGCAAGGCTGGCGCGCCAACTCGACAAACGCAGCGACAACTGGCGCGAGGAGTGGCTAGACGGCACGCCCACCGAGCGCCAGGCGCGCCGCAGCAAGCAGTTGATCGAGCGGGTCGAGACCCTTTACGGGCGGCTCGAAGGCCCGCAACGCGCGGCCCTGCGAGCCAGCGTGGCGGCTTCGTCCTATGACGCCGACCTGGCTTACCGCGAATCACAGCGCCGCCACACCGACACCCTGCAAACCCTGCGCCTGATCAACAGCGGCGGGGCCGGGGCCGAACGCAACCGG
>CAMATS010000052.1 GCA_945861195.1 Rhodoferax sp. OV413 | reverse complement strand
TAGATCATGGGCTTTCAAACCGGGCTTGCCGGCCTCAATGCGGCAACCAAAAATCTGGACATCATCGGCAACAACATTGCCAACGCCAACACCGTGGGCGCCAAGTCCTCGCGCGCAGAGTTTGCCGCGCTGGTGTCATCGGCGGGCAGTGGCGGCACTGATGTTGGGCAGGGCATTGGGGTGGCGGTGGCAGCGGTGTCGCAACAGTTCACCCAGGGCAGCATCAACATCACCGGCAACAGCCTGGATGTGGCGATCAACGGTGGCGGTTTTTTCCAGATCACCACCAGCGATGGCAAGGACGCCTACACCCGCGACGGCCAGTTCAAGCTCAACCGCGAGGGCAACCTGGTGACCAACCAAGGCGCCAATGTGCTGGGCTACACCCTCGACACGCTGGGCCAACCCACCAGCGTGACCCCGGGCAAGCTGGTGGTGCCCACCGGCGCGCCAATTGCTGCAGGCCAGACCGGGGCCATCACGCTCGAGATGAACCTGGACGCCCGCGCAGCGGTAGCAGCCTCAGCCACGCCAGCGACCCCCCGCACCACTTACGGCACCTCGGTGACCACCTTTGACTCTCAGGGCCTGGAGGTTCCCCTGAACCTCTACTTCGTGCGAGTTGCCTCTACCGCAGCGACGCCTGCGGTGGGAGCGACGCCGGCGGTGGCGGCATCCGACAACTATGAGGTTTACGACTCCCTGACCGCCACGTCGCCCCTCAGTTACGACCCCGGTACAACGCCAACGCCGCTGCCAACACTGACCCTGAAGTTCGATGCAAGCGGCAAACTGCTGTCGCCGAGCAGCGCCACACTGCCGAAGATCACCATCCCGACGCCCAACAGCATCACGCCGGACATCGTGGCCACCTTGGACATCAGCAAGGTGACCCAGTACGCCTCGAGCTTTGCGGTCAGCCGCTTAACCCAGGACGGCTACACCGCTGGTGATTTGACCGGGGTCTCGATTGACCAGACCGGGGTTTTGGAAACCAAGTACTCCAACGGACAGACCAAACGACTGGCGCAACTCACCTTGGCCGACTTCCGCAACCCACAGGGGCTGACCCCTATCTCGGGCGGTGCCTGGGTGGAAACCTTCGCCTCTGGCCAGCCGATACAGGGCCAGCCAACCCAGGGCAAGTTTGGCGAGTTGCGCGCCGGCGCAGTGGAAGACTCGAATGTCGACCTGACGGCCGAGCTGGTGGCGATGATGACCGCACAGCGCAGCTACCAGGCCAATGTGCAGACCATCAAGACCCAGGACCAGGCCTTGCAGGCGCTGGTGAACCTGCGCTAAACCAGGGTAGAGCGCCATGGACCGCATGATCTACACCGCCATGAGCGGGGCCAATGCTGCAGCACAGCGCCAGGCCGTGCTCTCCAACAACCTGGCCAATGCCTCGACCAACGGTTTTCGGGCCGAGCTGTCGACCTTTCGCGCCGTGCCCGTGCGCGGCGACGGTGCCACCACCCGGGTGCTGGCGATGGAGGCGACCGCCGGCGAACTTGACACCCCCGGAGCGCCACAACGCACTGGCCGCAACCTCGATGCCATGGCCGTGGGAGCAGCTTTTTTTGGGGTGCAGGCGCTCGACGGCACCGAGTCCTACACCCGAAATGGTGGCTTTGATGTCTCGCCAGACGGCACCCTGCTCACCAGCACTGGCCTGACGGTGCTGTCTGACGGCGGCGCGCCGATTACCGCGCCGGCCAATGCAGCACTGACGATTGGTTTTGATGGCACGCTGAGCGCCAAAGTGGGCAACCAGGCAGCCACCACGATTGGCCGGCTCAAACTCGTGACAGCCACGCCCGACGACCCGCTGCGCCGCGGCACCGACGGCCTGTTTCGCAGCGCCTCGGGTGACCCGCTGCCCAGCGACCCGAATGCCCGGGTCCAGACCGGCGTGCTCGAGGGCTCGAATGTGAACCCGGTTGAGACCATGGTGGGCATGATTCAGACCGCCCGCCAGTTCGAAGCCCAGATGCGCCTGCTGCAAACCGCAGAGGCCAACGACAAATCGGCCGGGCAGTTGCTGGGCATGTAAGCCCTGCCGGCTCCCAGACTGAACAAACCTAAAAACCAGCACAGCTTCGCCAAGGATATTCATCATGATCAATTCCCTGTGGATTTCAAAAACCGGTATGGAGGCCCAGCAAATGCAGCTGGACGTGATCTCCAACAACCTGGCCAATGTGTCAACCAATGGCTTCAAGCGGGCCAGCGCGGTGTTTGAGGACCTGATGTACCAAAACCTGCGCCAGGTTGGCGCCAGCAGCTCGGAGCAGTCGCAACTGCCCACCGGTCTGCAGGTGGGTTTGGGCGTACGCACAGTGGCCACCAGCCGCTCTTTTGCACAGGGCAATCTGCAGCAGTCGGGCAACAAGCTCGATGTGGCGATTCAGGGCAATGGATTTTTCCAGGTGACCATGCCCGATGGCACCACCAATTACACCCGCGACGGCGCTTTTCAGGTCGACGCGCAGGGCCGCTTGGTGACCGCCACCGGCCTGCCAATAGCCAATGGCGTGACGGTGCCCGCCAATGCGCAAAGCATTGCCATCGGCGCCGACGGTGTGGTGACAGCGCAGATCCCGGGCACAGTAGCGCCGCAGGCCATCGGCACGATTGCCCTGGCCAATTTTTTGAACCCCGGTGGCCTGGAGCCCAAGGGCCAAAATTTGTATGCCGAGAGCACGGCGTCCGGCACGGCCAGCAGCGGCACGCCCGGCGCCAACGGACTCGGCGCCCTGATGCAGGGTTTTGTGGAAACCTCGAATGTCAACGTGGTGCAGGAACTGGTCAGCATGATCCAGACCCAGCGCGCCTACGAGATGAATTCCAAGGCGGTCCAGACCTCTGACCAGATGCTGCAAAAACTGGGGCAAATCTGATGGGCATCCAGAAAATTGCCCCGGTTTTGCTCGGCGCCCTGGCGCTGCTGGGCGCAGGTTGCAGCTCCATGCCTCAGCCGGTGAAGGTGGATTTTGCCGAAGCGCGGCCGGCCCAGCCAGCGCCCGCGCCGGTGCTGCGGCCTGCCAACGGCAGTCTGTTCAGCACCGTGAGTTACCGCCCGGCTTTCGAGGACCCGCGGGCCCGCAGCGTGGGAGACACCATCACCATCCAGATCATTGAGAACGTGACTGCCAGTCAGGTGTCGAAATCAAGCTCCAACCGCACCAGCAGCCTGGATGCCAGCGTTTCGGCTGCCCCGCTGATATCGCCCATGGACATTGCCAACCTGAAGCTTGGTACCGCTTCGAGCAACGACTTCTCCGGCAAGGGGGGCACCGAGAGTGCCAACACCTTCTCGGGCAGCATCACCGCCACCGTGGTGGAAGTGCTGGCCAACGGGCACATGGTGGTGAGCGGTGAAAAGCAGATTGGCGTGAACCAGAATGTCGACGTGCTGCGCTTTTCGGGAACGATTGACCCCAAGGTGATACAGCCAGGCAATGTGGTGAGCTCCACCAAGGTGGCCAATGCGCGGATGGAGTCGCGCGGGCGCGGCGCCCAGGCCGAAGCCCAAACAGTCGGGCTGCTCAGCCGTTTCTTTATGAGCTTCTTGCCGTTCTAGGCTTGCTCGATATCGTCCCAGGGAATCTTCATCATGCATGTTTCTTTCAGCGCCCCCACGAGGCTCGCGGGCCTGCTTTTAGGGGGTCTGCTGCTCAGCGCCCTAGGCAGCGGCTCGGCCCAGGCCAGCCGCATCAAGGAAGTGGCTGCCGTGGAAGGCGTGCGCAGCAACCAGCTGACCGGCTTTGGCCTGGTGGTGGGCCTTGATGGCACTGGCGACCAGACCACCCAGATGCCCTACACCGCCCAGGGCATGACAAATTATTTACAGCAGCTCGGCATCACCCTGCCGGCCGCCGCAGTGGCACAGTTGCAGCTCAAAAACGTGGCGGCAGTGCTGGTCACCACCCAGCTGCCAGCTTTTGCACGGCCCGGCCAGACGCTGGATGTGAACGTGTCTTCGATGGGCAATGCCAAGTCGCTCAAAGGCGGTATGTTGATCAGCACCCCGCTCAAGGGCGCAGACGGCGAGGTGTATGCCTTGGCGCAGGGTAATCTGGTGGTCGCCGGGGCCGGTGCTGCTGCTGCCGGCAGCAAGGTGCAAATCAACCACCTCAGTGCCGGCCGCATTCCGGCGGGCGCCCAGGTGGAGCGCTCGGTACCCACGCCGCTGCTGGAAGGCAACAGCATCAGCCTGGGACTCGAAGCCTCAGATTTTCAAACCGCGCGGCGAGTTGCGCAGGCCATCAACCGGCGTTTTGGTCTGGGTGCTGCGCGCGCGCTTGACGGGCGCACGGTACGCGTGAATGCGCCCACCGACCCCGATGCGAGGGTTGCCTTTATTGCCGAAATGGAAGAGCTTCAGATCGAAGACTCGGTGCGTTCGGCCAAGGTGGTGATCAACTCACGCACCGGCTCGATTGTGCTGAGCCAGGCCGTCACCCTGGGGCCCTGCGCGATTGCGCACGGCAATTTGTCGATCACCGTGAGCACCACACCGGTTGTCAGCCAGCCCAATGCACTCTCCACCGGCGGGCAGACCGTGGTGACCGAGAAAAGCAATATACAGATCAAGCAAGAACCCGGCATCCTGATTCAGGTGCCGGCAGCGCCACAGCTCGCAGACGTGGTGCGGGCCTTGAACGCCCTGGGCGCCACGCCGCAGGACCTGCTGGCGATTTTGCAGGCGATCAAGGCGGCCGGCGCGCTCAATGCCGAGCTCGAGGTGATTTGACATGAGCATGAGCAGACTGCACAGCCCCTCGGATGCACTCGCCGCAGACGGCCGAACGCTGGGGGCGCTCAAGGCTCGGGCGGGGCAAAACACACCTGAATCGATCCAAGAGGCGGCCAAACAATTTGAGTCTTTGTTCATGCGCGAGCTCATCAAGAGCATGCGCGAGGCCACCATGAAATCAGGCCTGCTTGACAGTCCGGGCGGCGATCTGGGCGCCGACCTGCTGGACCAGCAGTTTGCGGTGCAGATGTCGGGCCAGCCGGGCGGCCTGTCCGAGCTGATTGCCAAGCAGTTGTCGCGCCAGATGGGCGAGCCTGCAACGGATATGCCCAAGCCGGATCTCGCTACTGGGCCCAGCCCGGTGTCGCCCGCCATGCCCCAGGCCATACCAAAAATCGCAGCCCACAGCACCTGGAGCCGGCCCCCCGCCGATCTGACAGTCAAGCCAACGTCGACGTCCACTTCTGCGTCCACGTACACGTCCACGTACACGTCCACATACACCCCCAAGCTCAAGCCGGCCGCTCAGCCAGTGTCAAGCGGCCCCGGCGCGCCAAACCCGCAATCCAGCCAGGCAGCTTTTGTCAAGCGCCACAGCGAGGCTGCCGACCGGGTTGCCAAGGCCAGCGGTCTGCCAGCGGGTTTCATGTTGGGCCAGGCCGGGCATGAAACTGGCTGGGGCCGGCACGAGATCAAGCAGCGGGACGGTGCGCCGTCCTTCAACCTGTTTGGCATCAAGGCCGGCGCCAATTGGACTGGCCCGGTGGCAGAGGTGACCACCACCGAGTATGTGGGCGGCGCGCCGGTCAAAAGCGTGGCCAGGTTTCGTGCCTACAGCTCCTACGATGAGTCGTTCCAGGACTATGCCCGCCTGATCACCAAGACGCCGCGCTATGCCCAGGCCAAGCAAGAAACCAACTCGCCACTGGCCTTTGCCTCGGGCTTGCAACGCGCCGGTTACGCGACCGACCCGGACTACGCCAGCAAGCTCAGCCGCGCCATCAATGCAACGCTGCGTCTGCAGCGGGCACAGGCCTGAAAGTCCGGTTGTGGCGGCTATCTTCAACATCGGCCTGCGAGCGCTGCAAACCAACCAGGCGGCGCTGCAAACCATTGGCAACAATATTGCCAATGTCAACACGCCAGGCTACTCGCGCCAGTCGGCGGTACAGCAAACCGAGCTGGGTAGTTTCACTGGGGGCAGCTATATCGGCGGGGGTGTCGGCCTCGCCACCGTCGAGCGGGCACACAACGAATTTTTAACTCGGCAGTCAGCGCTGTCCGGCTCGGTTGCAGCCGGTGACGCGCAGCGCTTGCTGCAACTCAGGCGCCTAGAGGATATTTTTCAGGGTGGCGACAAGGGCTTGGGCGCAGCGGTGAGCGATATGCTCAATGCCTTTTCTAACGTGGCGAGCGCGCCCACCGACCTGAGCGCACGCGCAGTCGTGCTCAACCGGACAGATGAAACTGCGGCCCGCTTTCGCTCCATGGCGGGCCAGATCGACGACTTGAAGCGGGGGGTCGGCGCAGAGCTGCGGGCGGCGGTGTCGGCAGTCAACAGCCTGGCCGAGCGCATGGCTCAGGTGAACCGGGACCTAGCCCGCGCCAGCGGCTCGGGCCAGCAACCCAATGACCTGCTGGACAAGCGCGATCAGTTGCTCAAAGAACTGGGCACCTATGTGCAAACCAGCATGCTCGAAGACGAAAACGGTGTGATGAGTGTTTTTGTAGCGGGCAGTCGGCCCCTGCTGGTGGGCAGCACCGTGCGGCAGTTCGGCTTGAGCGCTGACGCCTTCAACGACCCAAATCAGACCAAGCTCTCGAGCCTGGATAACGGCGCCAACACGGTGCTCGAAGAAGCCACCCTGGGCGGCGGCAGAATTGCCGCTCTGCTGCGCTTCCAAAACACCGACTTGGCAGAGGCCGGCCAGTTGCTGGGCCGCATGGCGCTGGCGATCGGCACGGCCATGAATGCGCAGCACAGCCTGGGGCTGGACCTCAATGGCAACGCCGGGGGTGATTTGTTTAGGCTGCCCGCCATCCCAAATGCCCTGGCCAACCGGGCCAACACCGGCAACGCAGGGCTGCAGGTGGCGCTGCAGACCAGCCCCAGCTCAGGGGTGGCGGCGCTGGCAGCCTCCAACTACCAGATCAATTTCACCGGCGCCGCTGCGGGCAGCATCACCCGCCTGTCGGACAGCCAGGTGAGCAACTTCACCAGCCTGCCAATCCAGCTCGACGGCCTGGTATTGACAGCCTCGGGCACAGCGCAGGCGGGTGATAGTTTTTTGATCACGCCTTTTAGCGGCATGGCAACCAGCATCGCCGGCGCTTTTTCTTCACCTGGGGCCCTGGCCATGAGCAGCCCGGTGGCGGCGCGCGCCGGCAGCAGCAACACCGGCACCCTGGCCGTGGACAAGCTCGCAGCCCGCTCGGTGCCAGTGCCAGCGGCCATCACGCTGACCTTTACCGCCCCCGGTACCTACACGCGGTCCGACACCGGAGCCACCGCCTACACCTACACATCGGGCCAGCCCATCGAATATGCGACCACCTTGCCCGCCAATACCGGCTGGTCACTGACCCTCAAGGGAGCTGCCAAGGCGGGCGACACCTTTGTGGTGGGCAGCAATGTGAGTGTGCAGCCCAATGCCGACCCCAGGCTCAATGGGGGCAACGCGAAAAGCCTGCTGGCGCTGCGCGATACAGCGCTGTTTGATGGCAGCGCATTGACTGACGGTTACGCCGAGGCCATGGCGCAAGTGGGTTTGATGGTGCAGAGCGCCAGCTTTGCCGCTGATGTGTCTCAGGCGATTGCCACCAGCGTCGAGCAGGACCGCTCCAGCGCAGATGGCGTGAATCTCGATGAAGAAGCCGCCAAATTATTGCAGTACCAACAGGCTTACCAGGCCTCGGCCAAGATGCTGCAAATTGCCCAGGGCGTGTTTGACATCCTGATACAAAGTCTGGGCCGCTAGCGTGGCCCCAAAGCAAGGAGACAAGCATGCGAATGAGTTCTGCCAATGCCTATGAAAAATCATTGCAAATCCTGTATGCACGCCAAAGCGAATTGGCTGGGCAACAAGAAAAACTGACCTCGGGTAAAAACGTCAACCGGCCCAGCGACGACCCGAGCAGCGCGGCCCAGGCAGAGCGGGCACAGACCCGGCTGTCGCGTATCGCCAGCGACAGGCAGGCGCTGGAAGTGCAACGGGGTGCGCTGATGCTGGCCGAGTCGGCCCTGGGGGACAGCGCCGGCCTGCTGCAGCGCTTTCGCGAGCTCGCCATCACCGCTGGCAATGGCGGCTACAACGCCGCAGACCGCCTGACAATTGCCAAAGAGATGGGTAGCCTGCGCGAACAATTGCTGTCTTTGGCGAACGCCGAAGACGGCAACGGCCTGCCCTTGTTTGGTGGCCTGGGCAGCGCCAGCGCGCCCTTTGTAGAGAGCGCCAGCGGTGTGAGTTTCAATGGCCTGGCGGGCCAGCAGGCCAGCACCGAAAACAGTGTTCCCGGCACCATGGACGGACAGGCCGTCTGGATGAACGTGGCGAGTGGCAATGGCAGCTTTGCCCTGTCCACTGGCGCCAGCAACACCGGCAGCCTGTGGAGCAACACCGGCCAGGTACTGACACCAGCCAGCCTGACCGGGCACAACTACACCATCACTTTCAGCGTGGTGGGCGCAGCCACCACCTACAGCGTGCAAGACACAACGAACGCCACCACCGTGCTGCCGGCACCCGCCATCCCGCCGGCCTTGCCAGCGCCAAACCCCAGCTACACGCCGGGTCAGGCCATTAGCTTTGATGGCCTGTCGCTGGTGGCCAACGGCGTGCCCGCCAATGGCGACACGGTTCAGGTGGTGCCCAGCACCACCACAAGTTTGTTCAAGGTGATGGACGACGCGATCACGGCCATCGCCGACACCAACCTGACCAGCAGCCAGCGGGCCCAGGCCGTTGGCCTGGCCCTGACCCAGGTCGACAACGGCATGAACCGGTTGCAGGCCGCACGCAGCCAGGCGGGCGAATGGCTCAACCGGGCCGACAACATCCAACACGCCCAAGAAGGCCGCGCCCTGCTCTTCGAGGCCGACAAATCGCGCGCTCAAGACCTCGACATGGTCAAAGGCATTTCAGACTTCACCCGGCTGCAAACCGGCTACCAAGCGGCGCTGCAGTCTTACGCGCAAGTGCAGAAGCTGTCACTGTTTAACTTCATCAACTGAGCGTCTGTGGCAGGGGGTGCAGGCCGGCAAGTCTGTCAGAATCTGGGCCTTCCCATGACCCCTGCCGAACTCACCGCCCTGCTGGTGCTCGCCACCGTGGGCAGCTTCACGCCAGGACCCAACACCACCCTGTCCACCGCACTGGCTGCCAACCTGGGCCTGCGCCCCACCCTGCGCTTTGTGCTGGCGGTGCCGTTCGGCTGGGGCCTGCTGCTGAGCCTGTGCGCCGGCGGCCTGGGCACGCTGGTGGTGGCCCTGCCGCAGCTGCGCTGGGGCATCCAGGCCATCGGCATTGCCTACCTGTTGTGGCTGGCCCTCAAGCTGGCGCGTACCAGCACCCTCATGCAAGCCGACCCTGCGCAGCTGCAGGTGACGTTCTGGCAGGGCGTGATGCTGCAGTTTCTTAACATCAAGGCCTGGATGCTGGCACTGACCGTGGTGGCGGGCTGGCTGGCCGGCCGGCCCGACGCGGCAGCCCGCTTTGCCCTTGTGCTGCCGCTGTTGATGGCGTTCGGCTTTGTCAGCAACCTGAGCTACGCGCTGGTCGGCTCGCTGCTGCGCGACTGGCTGAGCGGGCCGGCTGGGAGCGGGCAGCGCCTGCGCTGGTTCAACCGGCTGATGGCCGGGGTGCTGGTGCTGACCGCCGGCTGGATGGCCAGGCTTTGAACACCTCGCAGCAAACCCGGGGCATGTGGCTGGGCCTGCTCGGGGTGGCCATTTTTGCGGTAACCCTGCCCATGACCCGGCTGGCCACCGGCACCGCCGAAGCACCTCAGCTCTCGCCCTGGTTTGTCACCTTTGGGCGGGCCACGCTGGCCGGAGCCCTGTCCATTGCGTTCTTGTTATTGACCCGCGCCCCTTGGCCAACCCGGGCGCAGCGCCGGCCGCTGGCCCTGGCGGTGCTGGGTAATGCCCTGGGCTTTCCGCTGCTGCTGGGCTTTGCGCTGCGCCACGTGAGCTCCGGCCACGCCGCGGTGGTGCTGGCGCTGCTGCCACTGGTCACCGCAGCGGCCGCCGCCTGGCTGATGCACCAACGCGCCCGGCTGGGCTTTTGGCTCAGTGCGGCTGCCGGTGCCAGCTTGGTGGTGGTGTATTCGCTGTTTCGCGCGCAACAGCACAGCGGCGGCTTTGCGGTGCAGTGGGCCGACCTGCTCTTGCTGGGCGCTGTCCTGATGGCAGCCATGGGCTATGTGTTTGGCGCGCAGGTCACACCCAGCCTGGGCGCCGAG
>CAMATS010000051.1 GCA_945861195.1 Rhodoferax sp. OV413 | reverse complement strand
CCTTGCGTTCCTGAAAACTCGGTACCGGGTGGGCCAAATAGGCGGTGCGCTGAAGCTCTAGCGTAGCCAAAAGCTCGTCTTGAACAGCAGCCGAGCAAGCCGCCTCGGGGGGTGAAAGGGCAGACATGGGGGCCTTCTTTTGGTGAGTGCCGAGTCTACGCGCTTGGCAGCTTGCGCGCCCCCGCCCACACCGGGGGCGCTACTTCAACCAGGGCTCCAGTGCCTTGGCCAAGCGCTGCAACACGGCTGCGTCGGGCATAGGCAGGCGAATGCTAGGCTGTCCAGTCACCGGGTCCCGTTCTATGCTGATGGGCGCCGCTGCCGCACCGGCGGCGCCTCGCGCGCTGGCCAGGCCTTGCAGCAGTGCAGCACCTGCATTGAGTATGGCTGCCCATGGGTCATCCGGGCCAAGCCCTGTGCTCTGGCGGTCTTGGGACTGCCCGCCTGCTGCAAGCTCCCCGGCAGGCTCTTGGGCTGGCGCATGGACTGGGTGGTGGACTGGCTGATGAACTGGCTGGTGGGCTGGCTCCGGCACTGTCTCATCGGCTTCGTCCTCGCCAATAGCGCCTGCCACCTGCTCCACACTTTCCATGAACTTGGACAGGCGGGTTCCTTGCATGAACACATCCACCTCGCCACCATCAAGCACGCCGGCAAACAGTGACTTCTTGAAAGCCAGCACCGACAACATACCCTCCTCAATACTGGCCTGCCCGACAAAGTTGACCACCTGCACGCCGCGCGACTGCCCCATGCGATGCACGCGCCCGATACGCTGCTCCAGCAGGGCCGGGTTCCAGGGCAGGTCCATATTGACGACCATCGCGGCTGCGTGCTGCAGGTTCAACCCGACACCGCCGGCGTCAGTGGCAAGGAAAAGTCGGCAATTTGGGTCCGCATGGAACTTTTCTATCAGCGCACCACGCTGGTCTCCCGGCACGCTGCCGCTGAACAGCACATGGCCCCAACCACGCGACAGCAGGCGGCGCTTGATCAACTCATGGGTTCCCAACCATTGGCTGAAAACCACCGCCTTGGCGTTTGGATCTTCCAGAAACTCTTCCAGCAGCGTCATGAGCTCGTCGACTTTGAGGCCGTGGTCGGTCTCATGGTCGAGCAAAAAAGTGCTGTTGCAAACCATGCGCATATTCTGCAGGGCGCAGTGCATGCGGCGCTGGTCAGCATCCGACAAATAACCAGTCTTGCGCCAGCGCGCGACGCTGCGCATGACGGCCTCACCATTCTCATCGTGGTGCCTGCGCTGCTGAGGCAGCAGGGGCACAAAAATCCGCTTGTCCACGCGCTCGGGCAGCTGCAACAGTACCTCTGCTTTTCGCCTTCGCAACATCACGGGAGCCAAGGTCTGTCCGATGCGGTCTAAAGCCCGGTAAGCAATCACACGGCCAAGCTCGTCACGCACTTGGTGTTCGTCCAACAGGCGCCAGGTCGGCCCGAGCCGATGCTGGTCTACAAACTGCACGATGGAGATCAGCTCTTCCAGCCGGTTTTCAAGCGGCGTACCAGTCAGAACCATGGCATAGGGGCTGACGATTCGCTTGAGGGCGCGTGCGGCGATGGTGTTCCAGTTCTTGATGCGCTGTGCCTCATCGGCAATCACCAAGTCTGGTGCCCATTGCGCAATCAAATCGGCATCGCGCTCAAGCGTTTCGTAGTGGGTGACCTTGCAAAACCCATCCTCGGCATATTGGGCTTGTCGTTTTGCGCGCAGCCCGTGAATCACCTGAACCTGGCGCCCGGCAAAGCGTGCAAATTCACTTTTCCATTGGTGCTTGAGCGATGTCGGGCACACCACCAGCACCCGGCTAACGCCAAAGTGGCGCGCAAACAACTCAGCCGCAGCGATCGCCTGGATTGTCTTGCCCAGACCCATTTCATCACCAATCAGGCAGCGGCCCACACTGGCCGCAAACAAAGCGCCCTGGGCCTGATAAGGGTAGAGCTTGGCCTGGAGCAGCTTGTCCATGGCCTTGTCTTTGAAGCCCTTCGGGTAGGCCGCTGACAAAATGGCCTCGCGGCGTTGCCCGTCCCGCAATTGGGCAACAAATTGCCAGACATCGTCTTCGCAGCGCAACTCATGCTGCTGCGCCTTTGCGGCCTGCGTCAGGCTTTCGAGTTGCGCGTGATCTTGCCAGCGCAGGCTCCAGTCGTTCTTACTGTCAAAAAGCGCTTCGGCCTTTTTAAGAAGGGCAGGGGGACAACTGGTGCCGGCTGCAAAACGCAGACGCCGCATGCCAGCGTAATCGAGCCAAATCTCGCTGTGCAGCGGCTGCCAGCCGCGCTTGAAAGCAGCCTGGGCGCCGCGCCGGCGCTGCAGTTTGGCGAGTGTGAATTCGATGTGCTTGCAGGTACCCAGGTCGTTGGTCGCATAGTCCAGGCAAGTACAAAAATTGCGGCCTAGGGCTTGGCTGCGGATAGACACCCGGTAACGGGTTGCGCTGTCCGGATTGCTCACACTGAAGTCAGAAAAAAACGGCTCACTGCCCAGGTTTTGCAGCCCAAATTTCTGCTCGCGCCCAAACTGCCGTCGTAATGCGGTTTGCCAATCACTGGTTTCGAGCTCTGGCGGGCGGCGCGTGCGCGACAGTCGGGGGGCCAGCGGCTTGGCCGCCTTAGGTTTTTTGGGCTTGGGTTTGGGTTTAGGCGGGCTTGGCATGGGCATTCTGACCCTGGGCTTTGATGTGATGAAATGTCATTGCGACGGTAATCATTCTCACTGATTCTGCGCGACCCAACACCCAAGGCCGTTTTCTCAAGCCACTATGCAGCCCAGCGCACTGCCACGCGATATCTTGCTGTTCGAACGCGGCTGGCTGTCCTCAAACAATGTCCTGCTGCTCGGACAGGACAGCACGGCCCTGGTCGACAGCGGCTATGCCACCCATGCACCGCAAACCCTGGCGCTGGTCGGGGCGGCCCTGGACGGGCGACCGCTGGACCAGTTGCTCAACACCCATTTGCACAGCGACCACTGCGGCGGCAACGCGGCCTTGCAAAGCCGGTATCCGGCCCTGCGCACCGCCATACCCCCTGGGCTGGCCGAGTCGGTGCGGCACTGGGATGTAGACGCCCTCACCTACGCGCCTACCGGCCAAACTTGCCCGCAATTTGGCTTTGATGCGCTGCTGCAGCCGGGCAGCGAGGTACGGCTGGGTGAGCGCTTGTGGCAGGTGCATGCCGCGCCTGGCCATGACACCCACTCGGTGGTGTTGTTTGAGCCGGTGGCGCGGGTGCTGCTGTCGGCCGACGCCCTGTGGGAGCGGGGCTTTGGCGTGGTCTTTCCCGAGCTCGAGGGCGTGCAGGCCTTTGATGCCGTAGCCAACACCCTGGATGTGATTGAGGCGCTGAACCCGGCAGTTGTGATTCCGGGGCACGGCCCAGCTTTTGCCGACCTTGTCGCCGCCCTGACCTATGCCCGGGCCCGTCTGCAGGGTTTTGTGGCAGAGCCAGCACGGCACCTGCGCCATGGCGTCAAGGTCTTGCTCAAGTTCAAGCTGCTGGAGCAACAAAGCATGGAAGACCAAGCCTTGGTGCAGTGGGCCCGGACCACGCCTTACTTTGCCCGGATCTACCAGCAGCACTTTGCTCACCTTGATTTTTCCCGCTGGGTGGACGAGCTGCTGGACGACCTGGTGCGGGTCCGGGCGGCGGCGCGGGTGGATGGTGTGGTGCGAAACGTCGGCTAAAAGCAGGCGGGCACCCATCTTGTGTCAACCCATCTTGCTGACGAATTACGGCGCACCATCTGCGCTTGGCCTGCTCGGCCCGCTTGGTCTGTAGATGATCACACCACGCTTTGTTCGCGCAGCGCCGCTATGGCTTGCGCACTGTAGCCATACCGGCTCAAAATCGCATCGGTGTGCTGGCCCAGCGCTGGCACCGCGTCCATGCTCGGCTCGCCGTGTTGCCACGAGCCCGGCGGCAGCATCGCAGGCACCGCACCGGCCGGGGTCTGCACCTGCCGCCAGCGCCCGCGTGCCTTGAGCTGTGGATGCGCCCAGACCTCTGCCATGGTGTTGACCTGGGCGTTGGCGATGCCCGCGGCCTCCAGGCGCTCGGCCACTTGCACCGCCGTCAGGCTGGCAAAGGCAGTCAAGATCAGGGCTGACAGCTCTGCACGGTTGGCGCTGCGTTTGGCGTTGCTGGCAAAGCGCGCCTGGCTGGCCAGCTCGGGCTGCAGCAAGACCTTGTCGCAAAAAATTGTCCACTCGCGCTCGTTTTGCAAACCCAGCATGACGGTCTTGCCGTCACCGGCGGCAAACGGGCCATAGGGGTAAATGGTGGCATGGCTGGCACCCGTGCGAGGCGGCGGCGCAGCGCCCTCGAAGGCATAGTACAGCGGGTAACCCATCCACTCGGTCAAGGACTCCAGCATCGAGATGTCAATACGCTGGCCTTCACCGGTTTGCTGGCGGTGCATCAGCGCGGCGAGGATGTTGGTGTAGGCGTACATGCCAGCAGCAATATCGGCCATCGAGTTGCCGGCCTTGACAGGTGTTTCGGGCGTGCCGGTGATCGACACAAAACCGGCTTCGCTCTGGATCAGGAGGTCGTAGGCTTTTTTGTCCCGGTACGGGCCGTTGCTGCCGTAGCCGGAGATGTCGCAGACGATGATGCTGGGCTTGATTTTGGACAGGGCTTCATACGACAGGCCCAGCCGTGCGGCCGCCCCAGGCGCCAGGTTTTGTACCACCACGTCTGCCTCTTCGAGAATCAGGCGCATCAGAAGCGCTTGCCCGGTTTCATGCTTGATGTCCAGGGTCAGGCTCTGCTTGGAACGGTTGGTCCAGACAAAGTGCGAGGACAGGCCCTTGACGCGCGTGTCATAGCCGCGCGCGAAGTCGCCCACGCCAGGGCGCTCTATTTTGATCACGCGCGCGCCCATATCGGCGAGCTGGCGGGTGGCAAAGGGCGCGGCAATCGCGTGCTCCAGGCTAACAACGGTGATGCCCTTGAGGGGTTGCATGTGTGCTTTCGGTTCGGTTTTTGTTTGGTTCGGTTTTTGTTTGATTTGTGCCGGCTCAGGCCAGTGTGGCGACCGCATCCATGGTCAGCCAGCCTTCGTGGTCCTGCGCCCACAGTCGAACCGTCTTGCCGTCGGCAACAGGCTCACCGTGAACGGAGAAAGCATGGGTGTCAAAGGTCGGGCGCACCGCTTTGAACTCAAAGCGCAGCACGGTTGCGCCCGGCAGTTGGTGGCGCAACAAGTCCATCAGCAGCGTGGCTATCAGCGGGCCGTGCACGACCAAGCCAGGGTAGCCCTCGACCTCGGCAACATACTTGCGATCGTAGTGAATTCGGTGGCCGTTGAAGGTCAGCGCCGAATAGCGAAACAGCAGCACCTCGTCTGGCACGATGCGCCGGGCCCAGACGGCTTGCACAGGCGCGGCCACGGGTGGCGGCGCCACATCGTCCGGCGTGGCTGCGCCGCGGTAGACGATGTTGTGGTGCTCGGTCAGCGCCACGGACCGCAGGCCCTGACGGCGAACTTCATGGCGCACCCGCACAAACAGCAAGTTGCCGGTGCGGCCGGCTTTTTCTTTGATATCGACGATGGTCGATGTGCGCGCGAGGGCATCGCCCACCCGCAGTGGCTCATGAAAGGCAAAGTCGCTACCCGCCCACATGCGGCGCGGCATTGGCACCGGCGGCAAAAAACCGCCGCGCTTGACATGGCCGTCCGCGCCAATCTCCGACTGCCGATCCATCGGCAAGAAATAAAGCCAATGCCACAGCGGCGGCAGCGGCGTGCCCTCGGCTGGCCGCTGGGCTAGCGCGCCCGGCGGCCAGTCCAGCGTGGCCGTCAGGGCGGCAAAGGGCGTGGCGGTGGCCGTGTCATGGACCGTCTCGCTGCGGCCCAGCCAATCTTGTAAATTCACATCGTTCCTTGGCGGATTGTGTCCACTTTGATCTTAGCGGCGCTGACCACACACGTCCAATGCGAGAGGTGCTTTCGCACCGGTGCCCTTCGCTGCTGCGGGTGTGCCGGCCCCGACTTGCGCCGCCTGCCGACCCAACCCCCATGAACCATCGCGGTTTAACCGAGATTGTCCATTAGGGTTTGGCATGCAGGAGGATGCAGTGGCGAGGCAGTTTTGTCCTGCCTGAGGCGTCCATAGCTTGGGCTATGGACAACGAAGAAGGGCGGAAATGACCGTCAATGCGCCGCCTGCATCCAAGCAGCACCGCAGGTGCGCCTAATGAACCATCGCGTTTTAATGCATCTGGTACAGCCAGACTGGCCGGCCCTGCACGCCCTCGAGCCGGCCAGTTGGCACCTCCCCGGCGACCGGGAATTCCAGGCTCACCAGCCAGGCGCCAGGGCGCAGTTCAGCGCGTGCTTTGGCCAGGGCGCGGGCCATGCTTTCGGGCCGCTGAAAAAGGTAAACCAGCGAATAGCCAGACCAGTCGGCCCGCCAGATGTCGCCCTGCCTCACGGTCGCCCACGGACAGCGCCAGGCGCACAGCAGGCGCAACAGCCGGCTCCATTCAAGGCCGTACACATCGGCCCGCGGGTAAGCCCGGCGCAGCGCCTGCATGCCCTGCCCCAGGCCGCAGCCCGCGTCAAGCATCCGGGCGCCGGGCGGCAGGGGGGCGAGGTCCGCCAGCTTGTCCAGAGCGCCATGAGGCGTGGGGAACAGTGGCGCATCGCGCCAGGAATTGATCGGGTAAACCAGCAGCAACAGCAGCAGCGGCATCAGCCAGGCCCAGGCCGGCAGGGCGACCACGCCCGAGAGTGCCAGCGAGAGCGGAAAGCCCAGCCCGATCAGGCTGCGCCGCCACCAGGTGCCGCCCCAAACACTGCACACCACGCCCAAAACGGTGCCCGCAACCAAGGCGGCTAGCGCCGAGGCGCCAGCAGCACGCAAAGTCCAAAACAGCGCCCAGGTACCCGCCCATGCCAGCAGGGCTGAGAGGGGCCAAAACAAGCGTGGTCGCATACTGCTCTGGGGCCAGACCGCGGCGCTTTAGCTGCTGCCACGCAGGCGGTCAATCAGCCCGTTGAGCGCCTCGAGCGAGCCAAACTGTATGCTGAGCTCGCCCATTTCCTCCACCCGCCCGGCACGCTTAATTCGTTTTTTGATCCGCACCTCGACCTGTGCGGCCAGCAGGTCTGACAACTCTTCCTCCAACCGCTTGAGGTCGCGCGATTTTTCTTTTTTGGGCTTGGCCGAGGTCAGGTTAAATTCTGCGCTGAGCTTTTTCACCAGGCTCTCGGCTTCCCGCACAGACATTTTTCTGGCTGTGATCTGGTTCGCTGCGGTAATCTGGCCGGCACGGTCTAAGGCCAGCAGAGCACGGGCATGGCCCATGTCCAGGTCGCCGGCCATCAGCATGGTCTGCACCGGCTCGGCCAGGTTCAGCAAGCGCAGCAGGTTAGAGGCCGCGCTGCGGGAGCGGCCCACGGCCTGGGCAGCCCGTTCGTGCGTCAGCCCAAATTCTTTTACCAGCCGTTGCAGGCCCTGCGCTTCTTCGAGTGGGTTGAGGTCTTCGCGCTGGATGTTTTCGATCAGGGCCATGGCCGCAGCGGCCTCATTGGGCACATCGCGCACCAGCACGGGTATGCTGTCGAGTCCGGCTAGCCCGGCAGCTCTAAAACGCCGCTCGCCCGCAATAATTTCATACAGGCCCTGGTTGGGGCCATCTTTGAGTTGGCGCACCAAAATCGGTTGCATGATGCCCTGCGCCTTGATGGATTCGGCCAGCTCATAGAGCGCGCCTTCGTCCATGCGGGTTCGGGGCTGGTACATGCCGGCAACCAGATCGACCAGCCGCAAGGAGGCCGGCAAGCCGGGGCTGGTGCTGCTGGTCGCAGAGTCATCGGCAGCGTTCTCGCTGACCTTGGGGCCCAGCAAGGCCTCCAAACCGCGACCCAGGCCTTTGGGTTTTTTGCTAACCATTGGCATGTTCCTTTTGAAATTTGGTACCTTGAACGGCTGTGGCGCGCGCTGCGGTTTTCAGTGCCTGCAGACTCGCCAATCCTTCGGGCCAGTCGCCCAAGCCTGACTCGGCATTGAGGTGGCCGCGCGCGCCCAGACCAACAAAACGCGCACCCCAGTCACCGGCGAACTGTTGCGCCCGCACCAGGCTGCAATAGGGGTCATTGCTGCTGCCCAGCAACAGCGCCGGAAAAGGCAGCCGCGTTTGCTGAACCGGTGCCCAACTGCGCAGCAGCGGGCGCAGCGCAGGCAGTTCGGGGTCTGCAGGTGCCACCAGCAGAGCACCCGCCACCCGGGCGGTCTGGCGCGAATGCGCAGCCCAGGCGGCCACCAGCAGGCAGCCCAAGCTGTGGCCAACCAGCCATACCGGCACGGCACGGGCCAACAACACCTCTTCCAGCCGAGCAATCCAGTCGCCGCGCAGCGGCCGCAGCCAGTCGTGCTGCTCGACCCGCTGGTAGCCATGCAGCGCCTCCCAGCGGCTTTGCCAGTGCAGCGGGCCAGAGCTTTGCCAGCCCGGCAGGATCAACACATCAGAATCTGTCATTGCTCTTGTTTTTATAGCGTAAAAGACCTGCGGGACAGGGGCCTGCACCTTTATTACTTACATGGTTTTGCTTCGGGTCACCATCTCTTGGGCAAAACTTACAAACGCCTGCGCGCCTTTGCTAGACGGGTCAAACACCACGCCGGGCAGGCCATAGCTCGGCGCTTCGGCCAGGCGCACATTGCGCGGAATAACGGTGTCAAACACCTTGTCGCCAAAACGCGCCTTGAGCTGCTCGCTGACCTGCTGCTGCAGCATGATGCGCGGGTCAAACATGACGCGCAGCAGGCCGATGATGGCCAAGTCGCGGTTGAGGTTGGCATGCACCTGCTTGATGGTGTTGACCAGATCGGCCAAGCCCTCCAGGGCAAAGTACTCGCACTGCATCGGCACAATCACGCCGTGCGCACAGCACAAACCATTGAGCGTGAGCATGGAGAGCGAGGGCGGGCAATCGATCAGGATGAAATCGTACTCAGCGCTGACCGACGCCATTGACTGCTTGAGCCGCTTTTCGCGCCGCTCCACATCGACCAACTCCACCTCAGCGCCAGCCAGTTCCCGATTGGCGCCCAAAATGTCATAGCTGCAACCAGCGGCGGCCAACTTGTCGCTCTGCACCCGGGCCTCTGCCACACTGGCGGATTCGAGCAGCACGTCGTAAATGGACAGCTCGAGTTGGCGCTTGTCCACGCCAGAGCCCATGGTGGCATTGCCCTGCGGATCCAGGTCAACCATCAGCACCCGCTGGCCGGACTTGGCCAAGCCGGCGGCCAGGTTGACCGTGGTGGTGGTTTTGCCTACGCCGCCTTTTTGGTTGGCAATGCAGAATATTTTGGCCATGCGCGGTTCTCGGACGGAGGAGTCGGGTCAGGGCTTGCTCAAGCGCTCAGCGGGAAACCGCCAGCTTGATGCCAAAGCCGATCAAAAAGATGCCCACCAGCCTCTCCAATGTTCTGCCAAGCCGTGGCATGGCGCGCAAGCGTTCCGCCAAGGTGTGGGTGAGCGTCACCAGTACCAAACAATAAGCAAAGCCCAGGGTCGCGATGGTGAGCGCCATGACAGCGAAGGTCAGCAGCCCTTGATGGTGTGCCGGGTCAACAAACAGCGGGAAAAATGCCATGTAAAAAACGACAGCCTTCGGGTTTAGCAGGGTGATAGCCATGGCCTGCCGCAAGTAATGCCCAGTCTTGATATTGAGCACCGGTGGCGCGCCCGGCTCGGCGCTCAGCATGCGCCAACCCAGCCAAACGAGGTAAGCGGCACCCAGCCACTGCACTGCCACAAAGGCGGCTGGGTAGGTCGTCAGGACAGCGGCCACGCCGGCCACCGCCAACCACAGCAAAACCTGGTCGCCAAGAATAATACCCATACCAGCCGCCAGCCCAGCCCGGATGCCACCCTTGCCAGTCGATGTCACCAAAGCCAGATTTCCGGGGCCTGGGATCAACAGAAAAATCAGGATGGCAAGCGCAAAAGCGGGGTAGTCGGCAATACCAAAAAACATGGGCTATTTCTTTCGGGCAAGGCCCTGAGTTTACGTGACGGTTCAGTGCCGCCGGAGCCAGACCAGGCAACGCTCGGCCTGCAAGCCTGGCACCACCAAGGGTTCCACGTGAAACACATTCGCCGGCGGCTTGAGTTGCGCGATCTCATCAGCCGGGTACTTGCCTTTCATCGCTGCCCACACACCACCATCTGCAAGAGCGCTGCCAGAGCATTGGGTGAAGTCAGCCAGCGAAGCAAAGGCGCGCGAGGTAAGCAAGTCATAGCGGTCGGTCAGTTTCTCAACCCGGGCGTGCAGGCCCCTGAGTTTAGGCAGGCGCAAATTGGCCGCCACCTGCTGAACAAAAGCTGCTTTTTTTGCCACCGCATCAACACA